>CACZRR010000013.1 GCA_902783595.1 uncultured Bacteroidota bacterium | reverse complement strand
GGCTATGGTGCTCGACTTCCTGGCCATCGCCGTCGCCGAACTCGGTGCCATCAGCGAACGCCGCACCTACCAGCTTATCGACGCCAAGCGTGGCCTGCCGTCGTTCCTCGTCGCCAAGCCCGGCCTCAACAGCGGCTTCATGATTCCGCAGTATGCCGCCGCCAGCATCGTCAGCCAGAGCAAACAGCTCTGCACCCCCTGCAGCGTCGACAGCATACCCAGCAGTCAGAACCAGGAGGACCTCGTCTCCATGGGTGGCAACGCCGCCACCAAATGCTACAAGGTGTGTGAGAACACCGAGCGCGTCCTCGCCATCGAGCTCTTCAACGCCGCACAGGCTCTCGACTTCCGTCATCAGGAAGGTCTCAAATCCAGCCCCAAGATCGAGCAGATGGTCGCCGACTACCGCAAGAGCGTCAACTTCGTCGACATCGACGAGATCATGTACAAGCACATCCACAACAGCGTCCGCTTCCTCCAGGAAATGGCGCTGTAAGTCTGCGTCCCCTCTGAGGACTACCGTAGCAATCGTTTCAAAAAAAGGCTGTCGACATTCTCGACAGCCTTTTTTTATCATTTGGCCCTATCGCGGCGCCATTTTGTCCATTTATTTTCAAATGACAGTAGCGAAACTTATTTTTGACAGATTATTTGTTTTGCAAATTGTCAATACCCTGTTTAATGCCTGCAAGCAACTGGACAATGCCGCAAAATAGTGAGAATAAAATGAACTCACCAAGTCCAATAATAAAGTAAATTGCATTCTCTTCCGATAAGCTTAGTATTACTAAAATCAGAAGTCCAATGGCGCTTAATATTAACATAAGTGTTGCGTATGTATACCAGCCACTACGCTCAACATATTTGGCAGTTGGTCTATTGGGGATGTTTTCAACATTATTGATTTTCCCCTCTTGCAACGAAGTTCCGCAAAAAGGGCATTTCTCAAATTGGTTGCTTACTTCCTTCCCGCAAAGTTTGTTTGGGCAAATAACCGTACTAGTTGTTGAATTTGGATTAAATCCACAATGAGGGCACTTGTCATATACATCCTTGTTGTATTGCTTCCCACATGATGAGCATTTAATAAAATGTGCCATTTTTTTTATTTTTATCCAGCTCTTCCGCGCCCCGTTGAGCAATCGTAAAAAGAAGCGTGGCGCCGTATGCCGCTTCCTGCAAAGAGGTCCTGAGAATTACCTTGTAATGAGAAGATGCAATCAGCCCACGCTACAACAGCGAAAGCCATTACACAAATTCTGCATTACTTAGAGTTTCTCAGGTTCCTTTACACAGAACGCGTATAACGCTTCATGATTTCCTTTGAAATCGACTGCAAAGATACGACATTTCTGCGACGTAGCATAATTTATTTTACATGGGGAGGAGAAGAAGTGAAATAATGCATAGGGTTTTACGTTATCAGAAAGGACGAAAAACCTGGAGCAATACGGCGTGAATATCGAACTGGCAGGACATTACAGCTACCAACGCATAGTGCGTTCGGTGCTGCCGAGCATCGGCATGGTGCTCGTCGTGTCGGTTTACTCTATCGTCGACGGCTTCTTTGTGGCAAACTTCGCCGGCAAAACAGGCTTCGCGGCCATCAACCTCACCTTCCCCGCCATCATGATGATCGGCTCGCTGGGTCTTATGATTGGCACCGGCGGCGCAGCGCTGGTGGCAAAAATCAAAGGCGAGGGCTATCCCGAGAAGGCGAACCGCGTATTCACCATGCTGGTGCAGTTTGGGCTGTCACTGGGCATAGCGCTGGGCATAGCGCTGACGGTGATGGCGCCGTGGGTGGCGCGGTGGCTGGGGGCCGACGAACCAATGATGGAGGAGTGCGTGACCTACCTCAGGCTGAACATGATAGGCATGCCGGGGTTCGTGCTGCAGTGCGCCTTCCAGTCGTTCTACATGGCCGCCGAACGGCCGCAACTGGGAACGCTGATGTCGATAGTGGCTGGCGTGACGAATATCGTACTCGATGCCATCCTGGTGTGGGCACTGGGAATGGGGGTGACGGGAGCGGCAATAGCTACGGCGGCAGGATGCACAGTAGGCGGACTGTTTCCTGTCTTCTATTTCTCTTCCCGTCGCAACAAAGGGAGTCTCCGCATCATCCCGACACGCATCATTTGGCCTTATATCGGTAAAGCCTGCCGCAACGGACTGTCGGAATACGTGAGCAGCATCTCAATGAATATCGTCACCATGTGCTACAACCTGCAGCTGATGCGTTATCTAGGCGAGGATGGCGTGTCGGCCTACGGCGTGGTGATGTACATCGCCTTCATCTTCGCCGCCGTCTTCATAGGCTACAACATCGGCATTACCCCCATCATCGGCTATCACTTCGGCGCCGGTGATATCGGCGAACAGCGGTCATTGTTCCATAAATCACTGGGCATCATCGGTGTACTCGGGGTACTGATGGCGGGCTCGGCGGAAGCTTTCGCCGGACCGATAGCACGGGTCTTCGTGGGATACGACGCGGAGCTGACTGAACTGACCATCCGTGCCATGCGGCTCTACATGCTGGCGTTCCTCATCAGCGGAATCAACATGTTCGTCTCGGCGCTCTTCACCGGTCTGAACAACGGTGTGGTGAGCGCAGTGGCCTCTTTCACGCGGACGCTGGTCTTCGAATTGGCCTGCGTATGGCTCCTCCCCGCCCTCTTCGGCATCGACGGTATCTGGTGTTCCTGGCCCCTGGCCGAAGTACTGGCACTCATCCTCTCCGCCGTACTTGTGGGACGCTTCGCGCCGCAACTGGTGAAAAGTCGAAGACCACGCTGATCCTTTCACGGATTCAGCGTGTGCTTCAAGATCTTCTCATACCCATTGTATGTCTTGTGGCTACCGTCCGGGAAATAGAACGTAACAGAAGTGACACGCATATACTTGATGCGGCCTCTATCATCCCAGAAGAGTTCATCGAAGGTATACTGCGCCGGCGCCCCTGGGCGAATAGGCCCCATGCAACGCACGGTACGCACATCACGGTTGAAGCGGTCACGCTGCACCTGTCCTTTGGCATTGACAGGAGCGACGGCGATCTCAATACTTGAAACAGTCTTCTTGAAACAGTTGTAGAAATTGAACTCGAGACCGAACATGTAGTCGCTACGGGCAGAACGCAGACTCATCAGAAATATCTCCTCGCGGTTCATACGCTGCTTGGTAGCCTGCACGTCCGCCAATACACGCTCCTCCGCATGCGTCGCCGAGTCGCGTTGCATAGCCACTATGATACTATCGGCGTGACGCCCATAACTATCTCCTATGGAAGAGAGTGAGTCTAAGTGACGCTGTAGCCTCTGCTGCTCATATTCCTGCTGCCGATGCACCTCGTCACGGTCGTGCTCATAGGCCAGCTGCTGCTCATCTGTGGCAAAAGCCCCCCATTCTGCCAAACGCTGCAGGGCGGCCAACGTGAGATGTTGCGTCTTGCGCGTGTTGGTACGTACGGTGAAGACCACAGGCCATTGCGTCGACGGCTGATAACGGTAGCCCAGCCAGGTGATTGGACTATAACGTCCATAACGGCTGTCAGAGGTATCGATGTCGAGAAGCAGGGCCGCACGCGACGTATCTACGAAAGCCCACTCCATGAGATGTGCGTAACGGCGTTGCCAGTAGCGGTGCGATACGAGGTAGGGCAAGAGACGCGATGCCAATTCGGTATCAAGGGTAAAGCTCCCCAGCGAGTCATCAAATCGTAATCCGTTCCGCAAAAGAGTTAACCTATAGAGGATATTGTAGCGCACCTCTGCACCATCGACAGCATCAGAGATGGCCTGCTGCAGGTCGGGGGGGGGAGCGATAAGGTAGGCCTCGTCGAGGGCGGATTCTTGCAGGGTAACATAATTCCACGGCTGCTGGGCAGTTGCCAAATTGATAATTGATAATTGATAATTGAATAATAGGCTGACACAAGCCAATAATGCAATTTTTGTGCTGCGTTTCATGTTGACAAATAATGACAATTATCAATATTCTAATGTGCCTGTAACCAGTTATCGCCCACATCGATGCCAACCTCTATATCAACACCTTCCAGCGGCAGCGCCTGTTTCATCTCTCGCTCCACTATCTCACGCACCTGCTGTTCCTCATCACGATAAAGGTCGAAAACGAGCTCATCGTGCACCTGCAGGATCATACGGCTCCGCAGCCCCTTCTCGTGGAATGCCCGATAGATGCGCACCATAGCCAGCTTGATCATATCGGCCGAGGATCCCTGGATGGGCATATTGACAGCATTGCGCTCTGCAAAAGAGCGTGCTGCAGCATTGCGCGAGGTGATATCTGGCAGATAGCGGCGACGCCCCATGAGGGTACGAGCATAGCCATATCGACGCGCAGATTCCACGCTGCTATCAATAAAATGCCGTATGTCTGGATATTGTGCAAAATACTCGTCAATGAGCGACGCGGCCTCCTTGCGCGCTATGCCAAGCTGCTCTGCAAGACCGAAAGCCGATATGCCGTAGACAATGCCGAAGTTCACACTCTTTGCATTGCGACGCTGCTCCTTGGTGACATCCTCTAAGGGCACCTTATATATCTTCGCCGCGGTAGCGGCATGGATATCGTGACCCTGATTGAAGGCGTCAAGCATATGGACATCATGAGCCAGCGAAGCGATAATGCGCAACTCTATCTGTGAATAGTCAGCAGCAAGTATCAAGTGATCGGAATCACGCGCAACAAAAGCACGCCGTATCTCACGACCACGCTCGGTACGGATGGGTATATTCTGCAGATTAGGATTGGAGGAGGAAAGACGTCCCGTAGCAGTGACAGTTTGATTGTAGACGGTATGTAAACGACCCGTAACAGGACTGATAAGCTTGGGGAAAGCATCAAGGTAGGTTCCAATGAGCTTACTCACCGATCGATACTCGAGAATAAGCGGGATGATAGCATGGCGGTCGGCGAGCTTAACAAGCACATCCTCTGCCGTACTGTACTGATGCGTGGCGGTACGCGGCGGCTTGTCGGTTACCTTCAAGTGCTCATACAGCACCTCTCCCAACTGTTTTGGTGAGCTGATATTGAACTCAACGCCGGCAAGAGCATAAATCTGCTTCTCCATATCTGCACGCTCAGCCGTGAGCTGGTGCGAATAAGACTTTAGCGCCTCTACATCAATACGTACACCCTCACGTTCCATCTCAATGAGCACATCTACGAGCGGAAGCTCCACATCGCGGTACAACCGGTCAAGCCCGGCATCGCGAAGCGACCCCACCATTCGAGGGTATAGCTGCCAGAGGGCTGCACACTGCTCTCCAGGGGTTGTAGGCTCGAAACCCAATACCGACGAGCAGATAAACTCCAGCGTGTGACGCACTTCGGCATCAATAAGGTAGTGTGCCAGCTGTACATCAAACACATTCCCCCTCAACTCCATTCCCAAGTCAAGGAAGATGTACTTCATATTCTTCAAATCATAGCAGAGCTTCGTCGTGCCACCATCTGCCATCAAGGATCCAAAAGCGGCAAGGTCCACATCGCTCATCGACGCGCTGTAAACTTCGTCGGCATGGATACTCAGATAGAGCCTCGAACCAGCAAAGGAAACGGCAACATCATTCCCCTTGAACCGTCCCATTACATCGACCGTGAGGGGCATCTCGCCAACAGCATGAGCAGGAGTGGTCTCTACTACATCAAAGAGCGACGACTGGGACGACACCTTAGGTTGACTGTCCTTAGCATTCTGAATAGCCGACGACCGCTTCATCACTGATGCCTCCTGCCACAACATAGCCTGCTGCGGATCACGCACAGAGAGATCTGTATAAACACGTTGTGCAAACTGGCGAAACTCCAATTCGTCACACACAGCACGCAATGCGCCGTAATCGGGAGTCTCCAAACGCAATGCCTCCTCTTCAAACTCAATAGGAGCATCAAGGCGGATAGTGGCCAGCTGCTTGGAAAAGAGTGCATCGGCACTATGCGCCCGCACATTCTCTCGCAACTTCTCATTCTTGATCTCGTCAACATGCGCCACCATCTCCTCTATCGATCCAAATTGCGCAATGAGCTTCTTGGCTGTCTTTTCCCCTACTCCCCGAATTCCTGGTATGTTATCAATAGCATCACCCCACAGACCCAACAGGTCTATTACCTGCCGCGGATTCTGCACATCGAACTTGGCACACACCTCATCGACACCCATAATAGTGTCCGGCATCTTGCCTCGTCCATAACGGTATACCTTCACCTTGGAAGTGACCAACTGAGCAAAATCCTTGTCGGGAGTGGCCATCAGCACCTCGTCAAACCCCGACAACTCTGCACGATGGCTCAAGGTGCCTATCACATCGTCGGCTTCAAATCCCGCACAGGTCAGGCGCGGGATGCGGAACGCATCAATCACCCTCCCTATCCACGGCAGATTAATCTCAATATCCTCGGGCATGGGCTCGCGATGAGCCTTATAGTCCGCATACATCTCGTGGCGAAACGTGGGCGCGGGAAGATCAAAGGCCACACCAACATGCGTGGGACGCTGGCTGCGCAAAAGGTCGTAAAGCGACATGGTAAAACCCAATGTCGCTCCAGTATTCATACCCTTCGTGTTGATGCGTGGCGTCGCACTCATGGCAAAATAAGCCCTGTATACAGCCGCCATTCCGTCAATAAGGAGAAGCTTTTTCATATTGTCAATGGGCAATCACTCATTAACTACTTCAATGGATTGGATGTCAACTCGTCGTATTCCCTCCTGTTGTGCAATATCTGGCACGCCAGATAGACGGCACTACGCATCGACTGCTCGCTGGCGTGGTCTTTGCCAGCAATATCATAGCCGGTACCATGCGTGGGAGCCGTACGAACATATGGCAGACCAGCGGTGTAGTTCACTCCTTCATTGAAAGACATCAGCTTGAAAGGTATCAATCCCTGATCGTGGTACAACGCCAACACACCATCAAACTTATTGAATTCCGAACTGCCAAAGAAACCATCACTGGGGAATGGTCCGTATGCCAACACACCTTTGCTTTGCACCTCGTCGATGACAGGCTTGATCACCTTCATATCGAAATCGCCAATCACACCATTGTCGCCAGCATGCGGATCGAGGGCCAGGACCGCAATCTTGGGTTTGGTGATACGGAAGTCGCGTTTCAAACTCTCGTTCATCAGCATCATCTTGTCGAAAAGCAGATTATGCGTAAGTGCCGTTGGCACTTCTTTTAGCGCCAAGTGGTTGGTCACAACACCGATGCGTATCCTGTCACACACCATAAACATCAGGCTCGAACAACCAAACTGATGCGAAAGAAACTCTGTGTGTCCTGGGAAATCAAAACCTTCGGTCTGAATATTCTTCTTATTAATAGGCGCCGTCACCAGCACATCCACCTTTCCTGCCTTGAGGTCCTCGCAAGCACGACGCAAGCTTTCGCGGCTCTGCGCACCTCCAACGTCAGTACTGCGTCCCAGATCAATCTTCACCTCCTCCTGCGTCAAGTTTACCACGTTGAATTTGCCATTCTGCGCATCGGATGCATCGGTCATGCCAACAAACGTCATATCTTGCGGTTGCGAAGCTAAAAGCTTCTTATGGTACGACGCCACCTTGGTGGATCCGTAGAGCACCGGAGTACACATATCAAACATGCGGCTGTCGCCAAATGTCTTCAATATGACCTCATATCCCACACCGTTCACATCACCCTGGGTGATAGCCACCCTTACTGTATCGTTATTCTTTTTTTCCATCGTTTGTTTAGTATTTATTTAGTGTCTATGAGTTCCCTATTTATTCACTCATCATCTGCATATACCCATACAGCAATCTCACACCGTAGCCCGTGGCCCCCGCAGCCCAACAATGCTGCGCCTTCGAGAAGTAGGCCACTCCCGCTATATCCAGATGCACAAAAGGCGTATCACCGGCAAAATGCGCAAGGAATTTGCCCGCCGTGATGGTACCGGCCTGCGGCGTATTGCTGCTGTTCACCATATCAGCCATATCACTCTTGAGATACTCGTCGTATTCTTCCCACATGGGAAATTCAACAAGACGCTCATACACCTCGTTGCCTACGGCCTTGAGCATGGCCAGAGTGTCCTCTGCTCTCTGCTGCATGACCGCAATGCCAAAGGTGGAAATAGCTCGCACAGCAGCACCCGTAAGCGTAGCCGCATCAATGATAACCCGCGGAGCGTAGTTCTTGGCAGCATATGCTATAGCATCGGCAAGCAAAAGACGCCCCTCGGCATCAGTGTTGCGAACCTCGACAGTGGTACCGTCATACATGGTGAGAATATCGTCACTGGCATAGGCATTGAAACCAGGACGACTGTCGGTCAGAGGCAACAGCGCCACCAGGTGCACGGGGAGTGCATTGTCGGCAGCAGCAAAAAGCACACTAGCCATGGTGGCTGCCCCTGCCATATCGCTCTTCATCTCCTGCATGTAGTCTCCTGGCTTGATGTTCAGTCCTCCGGTGTCGTACATCACGCCCTTTCCTACCAAGCAGATGGGCGCTTTCTTCGCTGCCTTGCGAGGCTTGTATTCCAGCACCACAAAGCGCGGCTCGTCCACCGAACCACGGTTCACAGCCAATAGTCCACCCATACGCATGCTCTCTATTTGCCGCTTGTCCATCACACGGCACGTCACATCCTTCAAATCTTTGGCTACAGCTTCCAACTCGTCGGCAAACTGCGGTGCCGTAAGGTCTTGAACGGGCAGGTTCACCCATTCGCGACACCAAAAGATACGATTCCACAGACGCGTCAACCCCTCCAACTCCTCCGTCTTCAAGAACATGGCATCGACCACCACACCCTGCAGGTGCCAACGCTCCTTTGTACGGTAGCGGTCAAAACGATAGTCGGCCAACGTTAAACCCTCAAGCATCGCCACAACCTCCTCAGCCAGCGTACCGGCACCCGTCACAGCAACGGTAGTCACATCGTCGGCTTCCAGCATGGGAAGCAGCTTTGCTGCTGCGCGACGCAATTTCTCCTGCGACACGGACGTGGGCTTCTCACTGTCAAACGACACCACATAGAGATGGTACGGCAGACGGTCAAAACGCTCAATGAAATTGCTGTCTTTCTCTCTGCGACGCTTCACTACGGCAATTTCGGCACGCGACAAGGGCAACTGGCGCTCTGCCACCTCGTCACCATAAATCAAAATAAGCGAACCCTCATATTTCCGGGCTTCAATATCTTCTATTCTGTAAGTCATCATGATGTTTTGTATTATTGTGTTTTAACGTAAAAATAAGAAAACTGTTATATCTCCGAAATATTTTTTTACAGCTTCATTGCGAGTGCGTAACAAGGAGTATGATTTTATCCTTTTTCAGCCCCTCAATAATATCTGCCACCTGTCGGCGGCTCTCTGCATCAAGCCAGGCTGTAGGCTCGTCAAGCAAAAGAACGGGAGCATCAGAGACGAGAGCACGCGCCAGCGCCACACGCTGCCACTGCCCCATACTCAATTCATTGCCGCCGTCAAACAAGCGCGTAAGAAGACTTCTATCCCCCTCCGGCATACGTCCGACAAAGTCCAGAAGACCTTGGTCACATCCCTCTATCGTACTGTCCAAGTCGGCGGCATCACCTCCCCTGCCCAGGTTCACATTCTCCCTGACAGTGAGAGCATAGCGCATAAAATCCTGGAAGAGCACACCAAAACGGGAACGCAACGCATCGGGAGCAAAACGGCGGATGTCGACACCATCAAGAAGCACCACCCCCTGGTCGGGATCATAAAAACGCAGCAACAGTTTCAACAACGTGCTCTTGCCATAGCCGTTGCAGCCATCAATGCGCGTCACCTCCCCTCGTCGCGCCGTGAGGTTATAGTGTGTGAGCACATCGCGATCCATTCCAGGATAGCGGAAGGTGACATCACGAAATTCTATGACATTCACCGTATCGGGCAGCGCCAGCGGGTCGGCGGGAGCCATGATCGTGGGACGCAGCGCCAAGAACTCATACAGGTTGCCCATGAAAAGACGGTTGTCATAGAGACCGCTGATGGCACCCACCAGGCTGGTGAGGTAACCTTGCCCGCGGCGGAATGCCTCAAAGAGCATAACGAACGAACCCACTGTAAGAGCTCCCACAAGGGCACCACGGATCAGCAACGCCACAACGGAAAACATGGCCACAGCCTCAACCACAGCACAAAGCACATCAAGCATGCCTAAACGACGCGAGATACGCAGCAACGTGGCAACAAGACGCCGTCGCGACGCCACAAAACGAGCCCTGAAAAGCGACGCCAAACGGTAGGTGCGCAACTCCATGGCAGCACCACGCGAAGTTAGCAAACTTCCATAGTACGTGGTACGGCGGTACAGTTGCGTATTGTCCCGACGAAAACGATAGATCCGACGAGCCTTATAAAGCCTCACTACAAAGGCTGGTACCACGGCAACAACCATCACCACCACAACCCACCACGAGGCTGCCACAAGCAACGCCACAACGCCGGCAATAGAAAGAAGGCTACCTCCCAAGGCCATGATGTTATTCAGCACCTGCAACGGCCTCACCGACGCCTCCTGCTGCGCCCGGTGAAGGGTATCGTGGTAAGCGGGATTGTCATAGTACTGCATATCGAGGGTGGCAGACTGCCGCTGCAACAAGTCTGCCAAATGGTCGGTAAGGCGCTGCGAGAGGTAATCGTTATTGATGGCATTGAGCGCCGACACAATGCGCCCTACCAGAAACAGTACACAGAACACCGCAAGCATCGACAGCGGAAAGTCTCGTCCGTCCGTCACAGCATCAACCAGCAGCTTGAGAACAAAAAGTCCGGCCAAGGGCAACACACTTTGAATCACCACATATATCACCCGCATCCAGAAAGAGCGGGGACAGGCGCTATGCACTAACCGCAAGGTGGAAAGCAATGACTTCATATCTCAAATACCATAGCTGCTATGCAGACATTAATCTTTTTTTGGTCTCCTATCTGATGATAATCTCCTTAACAGCCTCAGCACCCAAAAGGTCGTTGAGACGTGTCCGCAGACCCTCGCGACGCATTATCAATTCATGGCGCAAAGGAGCTGAGAGCAGACGCAAGTAGAGCGTGCCATGGGTGTAGTGCACCGAACTGGTCAGACGGCTGATCAGGTCCCCGACAGTCTGCCGATAGTAGCGCTCCACCCGCATCTCATCAGCCACCTCGCCGAGGTCCAGACGCCGCAGCGCCACTTGAAGGTAATAGTTTAATGTGCGGTCGGGTTGCATCGCGTTATTGAGATATAGTAATCTGCCCATGCTCCACATGGAAAATCCTGTGCTGCAGGTCGGGCATTTCGTCAAAAATGGACTGCACACGGCCTGGCTGGGTGTCGGTGAGGAGCACCTGACCAAAACGGTCACTGCCAACAAGCGCTATCAACTGTTTGACACGCAGCATGTCAAGCTTGTCAAAGATGTCATCCAGAAGCAGCAAGGGCTTGTCTCCCAGCACGTCGTGGAGGTACTGGAACTGTGCCAGTTTCAATGCCAGTGCAAAACTTTTCTGCTGCCCCTGTGATCCAAAACGCCGCACAGTCATATCATCGCTAAGCATCAGATCCAGGTCGTCCTTGTGCGGTCCACAGGTGGTGTACTGCGCATAGCGGTCGTCACGACGGCTCTCTTCGAGCTGCTGCGCCAAAGGCCGCTCATCGCGGCGGTAGATGAGTCTCCCAGGCTCATCGACTCCGGCTATCTCATGGTAGTACCGGTCAAAAAGCGGCGCAAAAGACTCCTCAAAAGAACGCCGACACCGATAAAGCTCCTCTCCATGTTGACAGAGCTGCACATCCCAGAGCGATACCATCGCCTCGTCCCATACGCGGTCATCCCACATCTGCTTCAACAACTTATTGCGCTGGTCAAGGGCCTTGTGGTACTGCAGCAAGTGGTCAAGATAGCCTCTGTCGGCTTGCGCTATGACACCGTCGATAAACTTGCGGCGCAACTCGCTACCTCCCGTGATGAGAGCCTGATCACTCGGCGACACCATTACAAGCGGCAACCGCCCGATATGTGACGCCAACGTGGGACACACCTTCTTATTCCACCGCATCTCCTTACCCTTGCCTCGTCGCACTATGCAACTCGCCTGGTCACCACCGTAGTGACCATGAAGGGCAAAGTACTCTTCGCCCACGCGGATGTTCTGGCTGTCAATAGGGTTAAAATAACTCTTGCAGAACGAGAGGTAGTAGGCAGCATCAAGTAGATTGGTCTTGCCAGCACCATTGTTGCCGACGAAGCAGTTCACCTTCCCACACAACGCCACCTCCGCCTGCGCGTAGTTCTTGAAGTTGGTAAGTATCAGCCTGTCCAATATCATTTTGACGTTGTGTTGTATTCTATTGTTTTAAGAGAGCCGCCTTCACCTCCTCCATGAGCCAGCGCGGTGTGGATGTGGCGCCGCTGATGCCCACCGAGGTGACTCCTCGCGTCCACTCCTCTCGCAACTCCGTCGGTCGCGAGATGAGGTACGTGCGGGGCTGCACATGGCGGCAGTATTCAAAAAGGTAGTGACCATTGCTGCTATCAGCTCCGGCCACAAAAATAAGCACATCGACACTTCGGGCAAAACCCTCCAACTGCTTGGCTCGGTTGGCAACACGGTTGCAGATGGTGTCATAGGCCACAAAATCGGCATCGGCAGGCAGCGCCTCCCGGAGACGCGCTATGAGACTCCGATAGTCCTCTCGACTCTTGGTGGTCTGCGAGTAGAGACGTATGGGACGCCCCAAGTCGATGGCTGCTGTGTCGTCGGGAGTGCTGACAATGACGGCGGTACCGTCAGTCTGACCGTTGAGACCTACCACCTCGGCATGACCCGGCTTGCCAAAGATGACAATCTGTCCCCCCACGCGGCGCATCTCATCGTAACCTTGTCGGATACGCTGCTGCAAGGCCAATACGATGGGGCAGGTAGCATCGATAAGCTCTATGCCAAGATCACGGGCTGCATGGTAGGTCGAGGGGGGCTCGCCATGGGCCCTGATGAGCACCTTGCTTCCGGCCACCTGGGACAACGCATCATGGTCTATCACCTGCAGACCGGCTTGCGCCAAACGCTCCACCTCGGCACTGTTGTGCACAATGTCACCCAAGCAGTAGAGGCTCCCCTCCCGGGCCAAGGCCTCCTCGGCGGCAGCAATGGCCTTCACAACACCAAAGCAGTAGCCCGCATTATCGTCAATCTTTATCTCCATATGGTCCCGCAGACTCCTCCGTCCGCCAAACTCTATTTTTTTATCTCTATACTCCGTATCCTGAACTCCACCCTAACTCATACTTTCGTTTTCTCGGCTGGCCTGCTCTATCACCTCCTCGTATTCAGCAGGCGTAAGGTCGTTGAAGAAGTAGTAGACGGGATCCACTTTCTTTCCGCCAGACAGCACTTCGTAATGGAGATGCGACCCGGAAGAAAGACCCGTGTTGCCTACCTGTCCTATCACCTCGCCTCGCTTCACACGCTGCCCCACTCGCACCTTGGCGGCACTGAGGTGGGCATAGAGGGTCTGGAAACCAAAACCATGATCCACAAGCACCACAGTACCGTAACCAGCATAGCCCTGCGCATTGCGACCAGCCACACGCACAACACCGTCGCCAGTGGCATGAACAAAAGTACCCTGTCGGGCAGAAAAGTCTATGCCCGAATGCATGCGCGAATGCTTCAGAATGGGATGCAGACGGTAGCCATAGCCACTGACCACCTTGCACTGACTCTTGTCAATGGGCATGATGGCTGGCATGGAGGCCATGCGCTCATCCTTGGTGCGCGCCATGTCGAATATCTCATCGAGCGAACGCGACTGCACATAGAGGCGTTTGGTGAGGTCGTCGACATGCTCCGTGGTTCGCTTCAGCATGCGCCCATCGTCGTCATCGGTAAAGGAAGCATAACGCTCCACACCGCCGATACCGCTGTGGCGCAGCGACGAATCAACAGGAGGGGCACCAAAGAAACTGCGGTACAGGGCATCGTCACGATCCTCAAGCTCCCGCAAAACCTTCTCGGCACGCTCCACTCGCTCGTCAAGCAACTCCGTCTGGTGGCGGTACTGACGCAACTGACGGCGCAGAAAACGCTCCTTGGGCGACTCCATGAGCAACAACGCCACCACAACGATGACCACACCCAACACAACACCGAAAAGCACATTGAAACTAATGCGCCGCACCCTCTCGCGCAACGTGACGAATACCTTCTCGTAACGCAACGTGTGGGGGTTGAACCGGTAGGTATGTTTCTGGCGGGCCATCAAAAATGACGTTTACTCAAAAGATAATCTTCCCTCTGATCACAATGTCTCTTTCAGCTGGTCAAGAGCCTCAACAAAAGCAATCACAGGACGCACATGGTTGAAGTAGTAGGTGAGCCCCAACTCGGGAATCTTGATCATGGCCGCAGCATCTCCCATACTACTGGACAGCATCTCCATAGGCTCCTCAATGGCCATCTCCTGCGCCACAATAGTAAGGAGCTTGAGAGGCAACACGTCAAAGTCTACCGACGAGCGCACGACCAGCAGGCAGTCAGGAAGCAAGTACAGGTCACGTCCATGCAAGTCACGCATCAAAGGCAGATAGCCGTCCGAACGGATGAAGTCAAACACACCCATATCGAAGAAGACCTGGTGCGATTCCCCTCGGAAGCGCTCGTCATACTGCCAGATACGACGGCATGAGGCAACGCGGTAAAAAGCATCAAGAACCTTTTCATAGGCCGCAAAGGTGGCCTCCGTGCAGTGTTCCTTAACGCCATATTCCACAGCTTTCATGTCGTGCTCCAAGTGGTGTATCTTGCTTTTGTAGTGACTGATGACACTCACCATAAACTTGTTGCTATGGTGACCCATGCGGTCCTTGACACCCCTGATGATGCGCGCATACTGTTCCTGCTGGCTCGCCACAGTGAGGGCGTTCTGGTAACACTCCAAGATGTCGCGTCGCTTTGCGTCGTCACATTGCAGCAAGGCCTGCTTCACACGCTCCTGCTCTTTCTCAAAACTGGGTTCTCGACCCATCAACAGCCGCAGATAAGAACGACGCTGCCGCGCCAATCCCGCACGCACAAACTGGTGGTACGAGTGACTCTCGCTATCTCTCTCTATGAAACCCGTCCCAGGAGTGGCGCCCATCACATAACGACGCCCGTTGAAACGCATCTCTCCAGCATCACGTATGCCAAAGTCTGTATAGGCAAAGTGGTTGGAGACACGCACAGTGAGACCTTGGGTGACATGGACAATCTTAAAAGGTAGTAGTGGCATAGCTATCTAATCTGTAAACCGTAAACCATCAACCGTGTATCGCCTCGCCATGAACAGCCTCCAAAGCCTCCATCACACCCTCACTCATGGTGGGATGCGGGTGTATGGCGGCGGCAACCTGGCGCGCCGTGAGACCCTGCTCTCGCGCCACGACAACCTCGGCGATCATGTCCGTGACACCCTCACCACACATGTGGCATCCTAAGATAAGGTCGGTCTTGGCATCGGCAACAATCTTGATGAAACCATCAGTATGTCCGGCAGCCGTGGCTTTGCCACTGGCCTTGAAGAAGAATTTGCCTACCTTCACCTCATATCCAGCTTCGACGGCTTTCTTCTCACTGAGACCCACACTGGCCACCTCGGGCGAGGTGTACGTGCAGCCGGGAATATTGCTGTAGTTGACCTTGGCAGCATCACGACCAGCCAGATGCTCCACACAGCAGATAGCCTCCTTCGAGGCCACATGGGCCAACGCAGGACCATGCACCACGTCGCCAATGGCATAATAGCCCGGCACATTGGTACAGTAATAGTCGTCAACCTCAATCTTGCCACGCTCATATTTGATGCCAACCTCTTCAAGACCCAGGTCCTCCAGGTTGGTCACCACACCGACAGCACTCAGCACCACGTCAACGTCAACAACACTCTCGGTATTCTTCTTCAAATCCTTGACGGTGACATGGCACACATCGCCGTCAATGTCCACCTTCTCGACAGAACAACTCGGCATCACTTTCATACCCAACTTGCGGAAGCTGCGACTCATCTGCGCCGCCACCTCCTCATCCTCGTTGGGCAGAATCTGTGGCATGAACTCCACCAGCGTCACCTGCGTGCCTATGCTCTGATAGAAGTAGGCAAACTCCGATCCTATGGCACCACTGCCACACACCAGCATGCGCTGCGGCTGCTCTCTCAGGGTCATGGCCTCGCGGTAACCTATGATATGCTTCCCATCCTGCGGCATCGAGGGCATCACTCGACTGCGTGCACCCGTGGCAACAACAATGTGATCGGCCTCATACTCCACAGCATCACCCTCTGCAGTTCTCACCATCACCTTGCGGTCAGGCAGCAAACGCGCCGTACCCATGATGACATCCACACCGTTCTTCTTCAGGAGAAACTCAACGCCCTTGTTCATCGTGGCCGACACGCCACGCGAACGGTCAACCATGGCGTTCAAATCCACCGTCACTCCCTCTGCCTTAAAGCCGTAGGCGGCACTATGCAATGCATAGCTGTAGGCCTGCGCACTCTTCAACAAAGCCTTGGTGGGTATGCAGCCCCAATTCAGACAGATACCACCCAGGCTCTCTCGCTCCACAACGGCGGTCTTAAGACCAAGCTGGGCTCCCTTAACGGCAGCAACATATCCTCCAGGACCACTGCCGACAACAATCAAATCGTATTTCATATCAGTCAGTTCTATTATTATTAATGAAACATTTTAAAATGCAAAGATACACAACAAATACATTCTGCACAAATTTTTTTTCCGTTACAGCACTCTCCAACACACCTCTTTTAGCATTCATTAACACTTTTAACTCAAATTAACAACCAGCAACACACTGATTTTCAGCACCCCCAACCACCCCGCTCCCAGTCCGCTCCCAGTCCGCTCCCAGTCCGCTCCCATCTCGTCGCTTCCTCGACCCACTTCTCGAACTCCCCCTCGACCCGCTTCTCGCCCCTCCTCTCTCCACCACCCAGCCCCCTCATTGTACACCCCTCGTCCAACATCCCACCACCACCACCCCTCCCCGCCCCTCCGAATCACACTTACCCTATTTTTTCAAAATTATTTTTCCCCATCTTTAGCACCGAGTTTTCAACTCCCCATAGTGCATATCTCAACAAAAAAGCAACCAGTCAAGCAGTTAGAAATGAACATCCAAAAATCGCATTTTGATTTCCAGCAACTTAACAAAACACACAACAAATCAACACCTTACAAAATTACCAACAATTAATAAGATGATTTTCAACCCCATGATAAGTTTTCAACATTCAGCCCCCAAAAAACCATTTGAAAGCACAAAAATTTATTTTTCTCAATTTTTTTGAGTATATTATTTTGGAGCAGCTTCAAGACAAAATAAAAGTCTATAAACTCTATTCTAATATTTTACAAAAATTAGGACTTGTGACAGGCCCGAAATTAACCCGAATGCTTTATAAATTCTCAGATTATAATGCAAATTTTTTTTCAATTTTTTTTTCACACAAAATGGTTGATTTTTGCAAGCAGAAAGACAAAGGGGCCTTTTCCCCTAAAGTATTGATAATAGAGATTCGTAACGACAAATTAACATTTTCACAATGGCGGAAGATTACAAGAGAGTATGGACAGCATGTCTGGATGTGATTAAAGACACCTTGGGACCCGAAAATCGCAAGGCATACGACACATGGTTTTTACCTATAGTACCCATTCAACTCGATGGCAACACGCTCATCGTGCAGGTACCTAGCCCCTTCTTCTACGAATGGCTCGAAGAACACTATGTCGACCTGCTCAAACGCGTGATACGCATGCAACTGGGCCCCGGTGCTATGCTCAAATACAGCATCGTGATGGACCAAACCATCCCCTCCGAGCCCCTGCGCACCACACTGCCCTCCAGCCACAACCGGCGCACGACAGAAAACCCCCTGGCCGACCTCCCCGTCAATATCAATAAAGATAATGTACGCGAGATCCCCAACCCCTTCGTCATACCCGGTATGCAGAAACAACGCATACCCTCTCAGCTGAGCCCTAACTATACACTGGAAAACTTCGTAGAGGGCGACTGCAACCGCCTCGCGCGCTCCGCCGGCTACGCCGTGGCCGAACGCCCCGGCACCACCTCCTTCAACCCCCTCCTGCTACACAGCAACGTGGGCCTCGGCAAGACACACCTCGCCAACGCCATCGGCATGAAGACAAAAGAACTCAACCCGGACAAAAAAGTTCTCTACGTCACCAGCGAACAGTTCATGCAACAATACGCCGAAGCAGGCCGCGCTGGCACCACCAACGACTTCATCCATTTCTATGAACTTATCGACGTCCTCATCGTCGACGACATCCAGTTCTGGGCAGGCAAAGCACAAAAAACACAAGAAGCCTTCTTCCACATTTTCAACCACCTGCACCAACGCAACTGTCAAATCATCATCACCTCCGACAAGGCACCCAGCGACCTGCAAGGCCTCGAACCACGCCTCCTCAGCCGACTCAAATGGGGCCTCAACGCCGATCTGCAAGCTCCTGATGTGGATACCCGCAAGGCTATCCTCCGCCAAAAACTGCAGAACGACGGCATCGACATGGCCGACGACATCATCGAGTACATCGCCTATAATATCAACACCAACGTGCGCGAACTCGAAGGCGCTCTCATCTCCCTCATCGCACAAAGCTCGCTCAACCGCAAACAAATCACGCTCGATCTCACCAAGCAGATGATCGACAAATACATCCAGAGCAGCACGCGCGAGATCACTATCGAATACATCCAAAAGGTGGTGTGCGACAGCCTCAACCTGCCCGTGGACAGCATCCAGCAGACGTCACGCAAACGCGAAATCGTGCAGGCTCGCCAGCTTTCCATGTACTTCGCCAAGAAAATAACCAAATCCTCCCTGGCGGCCATCGGCATGCAGTGCGGCAACAAAGACCACGCCACAGTGCTACATGCCTGCAAGACCATCGAAAACCTCCGCCAGACAGACCGGCACATACGCAGCCTCGTCGACGAACTGGAAAAGAAACTCGCAGAATGAAAGTTGCGTTCAAGCCAGGCACAATGATCTATCCGCTACCGGCGGTAATGGTCTCCTGCGGCGACAACCCCGAAAACTACAACATCATCACCATAGCATGGACGGGCACTATATGCAGCGACCCGCCCATGTGCTATATCAGCGTGCGCCCCAACCGCCACAGCCACGCCATCATCGAGCGCACCGGCGAGTTCGTCATCAACCT
>CACZRR010000012.1 GCA_902783595.1 uncultured Bacteroidota bacterium | reverse complement strand
CACAACCTCGCGACGGGCACCGGGACGCGCACCGCTGATGGCGTCGGCCACCTGGATGATGGGGCTGATGAGGTTGGTCATCTCCACCTCGTCGTGGTGCGATCCGATGGCGTTGCAGATGTCGGGATGCTCTTTGTACTTCTCCGCGAGCTTCATGCCGAAAATGGCGTGCGGCATCTCGGGATCGGTCTCCGGCACCTTGCCGATGTCGTGCAGCAGGCCGGCGCGTTTGGCCAGTTTGGGGTTGAGGCCCAGCTCCGAGGCCATCGTGGCGGCTAGGTTGGCCACCTCGCGGCTGTGCTGCAGCAGGTTCTGTCCGTAGCTCGAGCGGTATTTCATGCGACCAATCATGCGCATCAACTCGTGGTTCATGTTGAGGATGCCGAGGTCTATGCAGGTGCGTTTACCCACCTCATTGATCTCCTGCTCAATCTGGCGGCGCGTCTTGGCCACCACCTCCTCGATGCGGGCAGGGTGTATGCGGCCGTCGGTGACCAGCTTGTGCAGCGACAGACGTGCTATCTCGCGGCGCACGGGATCGAAGCCGCTGATGATGATGGCGTCGGGCGAGTCGTCGATGATGATCTCCACACCCGTGAGGCTCTCCAGGGTGCGTATGTTGCGCCCCTCGCGACCGATGATGCGGCCCTTCACCTCTTCGTTCTCCAGGTTGAACACCGACACAGTATTCTCTACGGCTGTCTCTGTGGCGGTGCGCTGGATGCTCTGTATGACAATCTTCTTTGCCTGTTCGGCAGCGGTGATCTTGGCCTCCTCGACGATGTCCATGATGGTGGTGCTGGCTTCGGCACGCGCCTCCTCGGTCATGGTCTCCACAAGCTGCTGCTTGGCCTCCTCGGCGCTCATGCCGGCGATGTGCTCCAGCTTGCTGACGCTCTCTTTGTACACCTTCTCAACCTCGGCTTGGCGTTTCTTCAGAGCCTCAATCTGGTTGTTGAGGTTCTCGCTGACGCCCTTCAGCTCGTTGCTCTTCTTCTGCAGCTCTTCGACCTTCTGGTTCAGGGTGTTCTCGCGTTGTTTCAGCTTGTTCTCGGCGTCACGTAGCTTGTTGTTCTGCTCGCTGACGCGCTTGTCGTGCTCGCTCTTCATCTGCAGATACTGCTCTTTGGCTTGCAGCACTTTGTCTTTCTTGATCACTTCGCCTTTCTCTTCGGCGTCTTTGAGCACCTGCTGGCTCTTGGCAAGGAGTTTGTTGCGTAAGATAGTGGTGGTGGCCCAGATACCGGCTCCGGCACCAACCACAATTCCAATTATGATAAATAAAGCTACCATTGTGTGTGTGATGTGTGTGAGTGTATTGTTTTGTTTGTTGGGGGAAGCATGGCTGCGTCGTGGTGCTGCAGCGAGAGGGGTGGTGGGGATAAATAATCCTGCATCGCGGTGGTTCCCGCCTGGAGTTATGGTAAACTCTCTATCGTTAGGATTTGAGCGCCGGGCGTATCAGCTATTCTTGCCTTCTCAAGGCCTGCGACCTTGCTGAGCAAACCTACCCGCCCCTGAGCCGACTCGGTTTGTAAATGGTGTTGAGTTTACAAACTGTTTTGGGACAGCCGCTACCTCGCGGCAACGTCTGCGTCCACCGTCGGATGCAGGATTTGTTCCAATATGCTGTCAATGGTACTGAGCCTCTGCGCCAAGTCCGTATCCTTGTAGCGCAACGAGTCTTGTATCTTCGTCAGTTGTGTGATTTGCGTCAGTGCCACCATCGCCAACAGGTCCTGATTGTCGTTGTAGGCATACATCCGGCCGTAATTCTTGGCTTGCACCTCTATCGCCGCCGCGGCTTTGCGCAATGCCGCCTCGTCCTCTGCCGCCACGCGCAGCTTGTACGTGCGTCCCATGATATTGACCGATACCGATACCGTTTCCATACCTCTTGGTGCCTGTCTTTTATACGTTCTTCAACAGCTCGATGCTTTTGTCGATGGTGCGTATCATCTGGTTTATCTTCAGTTTCATCTCTGTGCTGTCACCACGCTCTGTCAACCTGTTCCCTAATTTGATTATTTTGTTTTCTTCTTTCAGTTTATTGATTAATGTTTCATTCATTCGTTGTGCTTCCTGCAGCGCAATGCATTGGTCCTCCTTCTCCTCCAACTGGCGCCGCAAACGCCTCACCTCGTCGGACAACTGCCTCACTTTAAATTCGATACCTGCTACCGATGTCTCAAAGTCGAACATAACATTCCTTGCCTTTGCACTATAAAAAGCGGTGCAAAATTAGCAAAATTTCAACAAATGGACAAATTTTTCTTTCCGAACACAATATCCCGCCCTTTTCCCGTTACTCCTATCGGATGGTGGCAAGAATCTTTCATGATTCACACAATACATTGCTATTCAGTATATTGCACTCGCCACCGAGGAGCCGACCACACTCTTCATTTTCACCACCCGCAATCCGTTCATTTTCAGTATCCTATCCACAGCTGCTCTATAGTTGCTCTATAGTTGCTCTATAGTTCCCCTATACCCGCGCTATGACCCCTCCTAGTTTCCTCCTAGTTCCCTCCTTGGCTCCTCCTCCTTCCCTCCCTCCCTGCACCTCCTTCCCGACAACGATTAACCCCACACGGCATCTTCGCCATGTGGGGTTAAATATTATCTGTTTCGGCGTCGCTGCGCCGTCTGATTAAAAACAGCTTAGAGCAGTTTCTTCTTCAGGTTGAGGATCATGTCGTCTGTCATCTTCTCCAGGTCATACACAGGGCTCCATCCCCACTCTTTGCGGGCGCAGCTGTCGTCCATCTTGTTGGGCCAGCTGTCGGCGATGGCCTGCTTGATGGGTTCGGGCTCGTAGACCATCTCGAACTGCGGATAGCGCTTCTTGATGGCGTTGTAGATGATCTCGGGGTCGAAGCTCATCGAGGTGACGTTGAAACTGTTGCGGTGGACGAGCTTCGAGGGGTCGGCCTCCATGATGTCGATCATGGCCTTCTGTGCGTCGGGCATATACATCATGTCCATATAGGTGCCTTTCTTCAGCGGGCAGACGAATTTCTCGCCTTTGACGGCGGCGTAGTAGATCTCGACGGCGTAGTCGGTGGTGCCGCCGCCGGGGAGGGTCTGGTAGCTGATGAGGCCCGGGAAGCGGACCGAGCGGGTGTCGACGCCGAAGCGGGTGAAGTAGTAGTCGCTCAGCAGCTCGCCGGTGACCTTGGTGACACCGTAGATGGTGTTG
>CACZRR010000011.1 GCA_902783595.1 uncultured Bacteroidota bacterium | reverse complement strand
GCTGTAGAGCTTGGTCTTGGCGCTGTCGCCGCGGCTGGTGAGCACGCAGGGGACGCGGGCACCCATGACCATGCAAGCGAGCTCGGCGTGGGCGAGCTTGGTGCAAGCCTTGTAGAAGATGTTACCGCTCTCGATGTTGGGGAAGAGCAGGCAGTCGGCATCGCCAGCCACCTCGGAGGTGAGCTTCTTGGTCTTGGCGCTCTCCATATCGATGGCGCAGTCGAGGCTCAGGGGGCCGTCGACGATGGCGCCGGGGATCTGACCGCGCTGGCTCATCATGCCGAGCCAAGCGGCGTCGGCGCAGGCCTGCATACCCACGGACACCTGCTCGGTGGCGGCGAGGGCTGCCACTTTGGGTTTGGGGTTCTCGAGGCTCTTGGAGACCTGGATGAGGAAATTCATGATGCCCTGTTTCTGCTTGAAGTCGGGGGCGGGGATGATAGCCATGTCGGAGCAGATGAGCAGCTTGTGGTAGCCGGGCACTTCCATGACGGCCATGTGGGTGAGCATGTCGCCCTTCTTACCGGGCATGAGGCCTTTCTCCTTGTTGAGGATGGCGCGCATGTACTTGTCGGTGGAGAGGAGACCCTTCATCAGGAAGTCGCCCTTACCCTCGTTGATGAGCTGCACGGCGAGAGCGCCGGCCTTGTTGTCGTTGGCTTCCTGCACCAGCTCGAACTTGTTGGGGTCGATACCTTCCTCGGCGCAGACCTTCTTGATGGTCTCGATGTCGCCCACGAGGGTAGCCTCGACGATACCGCGGTCGATAGCGGCGCTGACGGCGCCGATGGTGTGGCTGTCGTTAGCATAGGCGGCCACGAGACGTTTCTTACCTTTCGATTTGACCAGTTCAAGCAGGTCATCAAGCTTTGTAATCATCTTATTAATAATTTATTAGGTTAATATTTTTTATTATCGACAAGTTGCAAAGATACACTTTTTTCGGAATTCAGCAAAGAGCCGAAAGGAATTGTCGTGGAGTATGTTGGGGTTTGATATTTTTTTTGTATCTTTGCAGCGTCAAAAAATAGTGATTTATACGACGATGAAGAAACACACCTTACTTCTTTTTACGGCGTTAGTGTGCGGTGGTGTCCTTGCCGAGGCGCAGGATGCTGTGCCGCGTAGCCGTTACGCGGATTACAACACCGTCACTCTTTACGACTCGACAGGCATCTACATGGAAGAGTCGGGATTGAGTCATGTGCGCACGCACCGAAGAGTGCTTATGCAGACCTATGCCGGTTGCGCGAAGTACAGCACCATCAAGATGGACTACGACCCGCTGTCGGCCTACTGCGAGATAGACCGGCTGGTGGTGCATCGTGGGCGTACGGAACACGACACCTTGTTGTGGCCGGGTCGTGAGATGCAGCGCACGGTGTACGACTATGTGGCGCCGGCACGTATGATCTACTGGGGTGCCAGCCAGAAGATGGTGGAGATAGGGCACCTGGACCCCGGCGACGAGGTGGAGGTGTGGACCTACAAGAAAGGATACACGTATGCGTTGCTGACGGCGGAGAGCGGTGTGCCGAGCACCTCGCTCAACGGCACTTTTGCTTCGCTGCCGGAGAGTGACGAGCGCTATGTGCCGCCCATGAAAGGTCACTTCTACGACATTGTGCCCTTCTGGAGCGACGAACCCGTGAAGAGCAAGGTGTACCAGGTAAACATCCTTGACAGCAAAGCGCTGCGCTATGAGGTGTATAACGGCTCCCTCGACATACGGCGCGACAATGCCGACGAGGCGGGCCGCAGCCTTTACACCTTTGCCACACGCGACGAAATTATGCCGTTGAAGCGCGAACCGCGTGCCTTGGCCAACAACGACATACAATGCAAGCTGTTGCTCAGCACCAGCCCCGACTGGCAGGCCAAGAGCCGCTGGTTCTTCGGCGTCAACGAGGACTACGGCAGCTTCATACCCACTCCCGAGGTGCAGCAGAAGGTCAACGAGCTGCTCGTGGGAGCCAAAGACGAGATGGACAGCATTGCGCGCCTGACGCACTGGGTTGCCGACAATATACGCTATGCCGGTATCTCTATGGGTGAAGGCGAAGGCTTCACGCTGCACAATGCCGACATGATATACACCGACCGCTGTGGTGTCTGCAAGGACAAAGCCTCGATGCTTGTCACCTTCCTGCGTGCTGCGGGCTTCAAAGCATACGCCGCCATGACCATGGCCGGCGAGCGTATTGACCGCATTGCCGCCGATCAGTTCAACCACTCGGTGTGCGCCGTGCAGATGCGCGACGGACACTATGAGATGCTCGATCCCACATGGGTACCCAATGTGCGCGAGTTGTGGAGCAGCGCCGAGCAGCAGCAGGGCTACCTGATTGGCACCGCCGAAGGCTGCGACCTCATGGTGACGCCCCTCTCGCCTGCCGAGAAGCACTACTTGCGTATTGTCGGCGAGAGCAGTATCGACATGGATGGTACCCTTAGTGGCAGCATCACCATCAGCGCCGAGGGGCAGAGTGACGCCTCTGTGCGCAGTGTCTTCCGTGGTTCGCAGCGCGACTGGCGCGTTGCCCTGGAACGCGAGCTTCTGGCTGTGGCTCCCGCCGCCGAGATTGTGGACATACAGTATACCGACCCCGAGCGTTACCTGGAGCAGCCTGTGAGCATTACCTACAAATATCGCATCCCGCACTATGCCACCGTCGGAAAAGATGTCATCGCCTTTGTTCCCCTCAGTGCCCGCGGCCTGTTCCGTCGTGCCATGGGTCATCTGAATTTCGACCTCACGCCCGAGACACGCACACAGCCTTTTGCCGACCGTTGCTCGCGGCTGGTGGACATCCGCGAGACCATCACCCTACCCTATGCTCCCTCCCAGCTACACTACCCCATGGTGGACGGCATAGCCCACCCTGCCGCCAGTTTTGGCTGTGGCATACAGATGGAAGGCAACAAGGTGAGCTTCGGCGAACAAGCGGTGTTTGGCAAGCGCCTGTACGACGCCGAGGATTGGCCTGTTTTCCGTGCCGTAAGCCTCAACCAGCGCACCATGAGCGTCACCCCACTGGTGCTGACGAAATGAGGTGATATTTTAGAAGCGTTAGATAATTTAGAAGTTTTAGATACTTTAGATAATATAGACATATGATTAAAAAGAGTCTTTTCCTAGCGGCCATCATATCGCTTTGCGGCGTCACGGGCAGCCGTCTTGGTGCCCAGCAACCCGACGCCATCTTCAAACTGCTGCGCCACCATTGGACCCTCAATGCTGACGGCAGCAGCGACTACCGCTACCGCCACGAGGTGCAGATAGTCACCAACAGCGCCCTGACAGCCTATGCCGACAAAGGCGAGACCTTTGTAGTCTACAATCCCGACTACGAGCAGCTCACCATCAACGAGGTGTACACCCTGCGTGCCGACGGTAGCCGAGTGGACATGCCTCAGAACGCCTTCATCTACCAGCTGCCTGCGGAATGTGCCGACTGTGGCCGTTTCAACCACATGCGCGAGCTGGCCATGGTGCATACCGGCATGGAGCTGGGTTGCACCGTGGTGGTGGACTACACGCTGCACCGCCGTTACAACCTGCTTGACGAGCAGGTACCCCTGCTGCGTGAATGTCCCGTAGAGAGGCTGGAGATTGTCGTTGACGCCCCTGCCGATATGGCCATCAGTCATAGTCTCAGCGGCGAGAACTACCTACCCATGGGTGTCACCCCTCGCGACCTTGACGGTCGCACCATCACCCTCACGGCGCTGCCCCAGGCTCCCGCCGACAGTTATCTGCCCGCCGATGTGGTGCCCACGTTGCACCTATACAACGGTACAGCCACCATGACGCCAGCCTTCGACCAGCAGAAGCTGGAGGCTGCCTACAGCACCTCGCGGCGCCTGCTCAAGGGCGACAACGGATTCAAGAGCGTCACTGCCCTGCGCGACTGGGTGGTAGACAACATACACCTCAACGATATCCATCCCTCGCACCTTGCCTACACCCATGCCACCGCCGATGAGGTGTGGCAGAGCGGTTGTGGCACCGCCACCGACAAGGCCGTGCTCCTTGCCGCCATGCTGCGCAACGCCAGCTACGACGCCCGTGTCATCGGAGTCCTCGGCGAGGAGGTAGGTGTGACGCTTGACAGCTTGGAGTACCGCCTCAGCGTACGCCAGAAGAGTGCCCCCGAACTGATTGGCGAGGCCCAAGAGGCCGTGGTGAAGATTAAAGAAGAGCGCACCATAGAGAATCCAACCTTCGACACCCTTGCCGACGGCTTCTTCTCCTGCCCGCTTGGACTCTATGCCAAACAGGTGGAGGGTCTTCCTCAGGCCTCGCGTCTGGCTCCTTCGCGCACCAGTCCTGTGCAGTCGATAGCCTGCGACATTGACGTCACCACCCTCATCCCCCTGCCTAAGGGCCTCAAGATGGTCGGTGACAAGGTGGAGCGCCACCTTGTTTTCGACGGCATTGGAGAGGCGTCCTTATCCATCAAACAGAGCGGCAGCAAGCTGAAGGTGACCCAGCGGCTGCGTCTTGACAAGAGCCTTATCATGGCCGGTGACTACCAGGCCTTCCGTCAACTTGTGGGGCTCTACCAGGGTATTGACCGCGTGGTGCTGCGTGCCAAATAGGCGCCGCTGCCACCATACAAACCAAGAGCATCCGCATCGTGATGATGCGGATGCTCTTTTTACGTTACTTATAGTGATTGTATTATTCGGCGCGTCGGTTGATGACACCCTGGAAGGTTACGCGTTTACCGTCCATGATGCAGGAGAAACTGAGTGTCGATGCTGCCACAGCGCCGGAGAGGTGTTTCACTCTGTACTCCTTGACGGGAGCTCCGGCGATGAGAGGGTCGATGTTGAGGCACTGGAGATGGGTGCGCTGCATCTCGCCCTTGGTGACGCGGATGTCGGGGATAACGAGGTTGACGGGACCATTGGTGAGCGAAGATATCTCCACCCTGTAAAGTAGCAATGTGGCTGTGTCGCCCTGAGTGGTCATCTTGACCCATACGTCCTTTGTGGAGCGGTTTTCAACACGCAGGGTACCCACATAGGTCTGTGCGGAGGCGACGACAGCTGCCAGCAGGAGTGCCGCCAATAAGAAGACTTTTCTCATTGCCATCAGAACTTGACGTTGAAACCGAGTTTAAGGATGGTGTTCTCCCAACGCAGAGCTTCGCCAAAGGAGTTGAGGCCAGCATAGAAATACTGCTGTTTGGTATCGATCGGGTCGATGCCAGGAATGCCGGCGTCGTAGGTTTCCTTCTCGAAGAGATAGCCTACGGAGAGCAAGTCAAGAAGCAACTCGGCGCTGAAATGGGGAGAGAATTCGTACTCCAGCGTAGGACGCAGGCTGACGCCGAAGGAGGTGTATTTGAGATCCATTGACGAAGGATCCACCTCACGATACTCGTTGGGATTGGGGATGGTGACGGAATAGTAGCTCTCCTCGAAGTCTACCTCGCCGAGCATGCGCAGCGTGCCTTGCAGGAGGAGATTGAAATGCATGTTGCCGAAGCGGGCCACTTCATACTTCACCTGAGGTGACACCATCCATCCGGACCGCGAGGAGGAACGCTGGTGGTCGTAGATGCGGATGTCCATGCCAAAGGGTGCATAGTAGTAGCTATGCTCGGTGCTCACCATAGTATCGAAAGAGGCGGTGATATAGCCGCCGGAGATGCCGACATAGAGTTTGGGGGTGACCCAATAGCCGAGTTGCAGGGCGCCCACAAAGTTGGAAGAAGAGGTGTAGTCGTCGGATATCGAGGTGCTGTTCTTCTGCCAGTAGTAGCCGCCTTGTGCGCCAATGACGAACTGTGCCTGCGTCATACCGGCAAGGGTCATCGCGAAGAGAAGAAATAATACTTTTTTCATTCCAATAGTTATTATTTTCGGGGTGCAAAATTACGAAGAAATTGTGAATTGATGAAAAAAAAGTTGCCGCAATGTTTTTTTTCGTTATATTTGCACCCATAATCCCATGTCTAATCCAAAAGCCTAACCCCTGATGGAGAAGAGAATAGGTACTATTACGATACTCGTTCGCGACCGCGCCCAGTCGCCCCATATCAACCAGATTTTGTCTGACTACGCCGACATTATCCTATGTCGGCAAGGATTGCCCTTCCACGACCGTCCTGTGGCCGTGATGTCGCTCATTGTTGAGGCTCCTGCCGACCGCATCAATGCCCTCACGGGGCGCTTAGGTCGTCTCTCCGGCCTCACTTGCAAGGCTGTACTGGCATCCTAGGAAACCCTAGGAAACCCTAGGAAAGCCTAGGAAAACCTAGGAAAATCTAGAATAATTAAAAATAACCCTAAAACATAAAGAAATGAGACACCAGAACTTCATCGATCGTGACAAGCTCTACGGTATGCTCCAGGACAACGCTCCCAGCGAGAGCCAGCTCAACGATATCCTCAACAAAGCCCGCAAGCTCAAGGGCCTCAACCTCGACGATGTCGCCAAGCTCCTCAGCGTTGAAGACGAAACCGGCATCCAGAAGATCCTCGACACCGCCGACTACTGCAAAGACGAGATTTACGGCCGTCGTCTTGTCCTCTTCGCCCCCATCTACACTGGCAACGCCTGCGTCAACAACTGCGTCTATTGTGGCTTCCGCCGCGACAACAAGGCGCTGAAACGCAAAATTCTCACTCTCGACGAAATCGAGGCCGAGACCCTCCAGCTCCTCCGCATGGGCCACAAGCGCGCACTCCTCATCTGCGGTGAGAGTCCCCGCAACGACGCCAACTACATGGTCGAAGCCATCCGCCGTACCTATGCCGCCAAAGACGAGAAAGGCTCCACTATCCGCCGCATCAACGTCGAGCTTGCCCCCATGTCTGTCGAAGACTACGCCAAGCTGAAAGCCGAGAAGATCGGCACCTACGTATGCTTCCAGGAGACCTATGACCCCATCGAGTACGCCAAGTTCCACCCCGCGGGTACCCCGAAGGCCGACTACCTATGGCGCCTCACCTGCATGGATCGTGCCCAGGAAGGTGGCATCAACGACGTTGGCATCGGCGTGCTCTTCGGTCTTGTTGACTACCGTTTTGAGATCCTCGCCCTCATGGAACATGCGCGCCACCTTGAGGAGGACTACGGCTGCGGGCCCCACACCGTGAGCTTCCCCCGCATCGAGCCCGCTGAAGGCACTCCTTTCAGCCTGCCGGAGAATATCCCCCATCCCGTGAGCGACAAGGACTTCATGAAGATTATCGCCATCATACGCATTGCCATGCCTTACACGGGTATCATCATCTCTACCCGCGAGCGTCCGGAGATGCGCGACAAACTCGTCCGCTACGGTGTTAGCCAGATCTCCGCAGCCTCCGAGACCAATCCTGGCGGCTACGACGAAGGCAGCGACAACACCCAGGCTAACCCCTATGAGAAAACCGGCAACACCGGCGCACAGTTCACCCTCGGCGACCACCGCTCGCTCGACGAAGTCATCTCCATGATGATCGACGGCGGCTATATCCCCTCCTTCTGCACCGGTTGCTACCGCAAAGGCCGCGTGGGAGCCGACTTCATGGACCTGGCCAAGCCCGGCCTCATCAAAGAGTACTGCAAACCCAATGCCATGTTCACCTTCCGCGAATACCTCGAGGACTACGCCAGCCCCCAAACCAAGGAAAAAGGCCTCCGTCTCCTCAAAGAATTGACCCAAACCTTCAGCAAAGAGGAGCTTAAACGCCGCGTTGAAGGCAATCTCTGCAAAATCGGCGACGGCGAACGCGACCTCTACTTCTAACAAACAACAACAAGCACAGTTTCAATACATTAAGTTGTGTGTCAAATGGCCAATTGGCACCCAACTTGTTTATTTTCAGCAGCTCTGTTCCAAAAGAATTATGTTAAAATTTAAAAAAAATTTGGTCATTACTGAAAAAGGTTGTATTTTTGCAGCGTCAAAACAATTAACACAATTTAATCATTGTTTAACCAAAAATTAAGAAAAATGAAGAAAATCATTCTTACCCTCGCTCTGATGGCATTTGCTTTTGGTGCCAATGCCCAGTTCGTTATCGGTGGTAACCTGAATGTAAACCACGGTGTCACCACCCACGATGATGACTACAACTTTGGTACCACCAACAACAACATCTCCATCCTGCCGAAAGTGGGCTATCAGCTCAACAAAGACATGCAGGTTGGTGTGCAGCTTGGTTGGGATTACAGCTACACCCGCAATTATACCGGCGGTGGTGATGACTTCTATACCTCCGGTGCCAACACGAGCGAAATTGTCATCAACCCCTACTTCCGCTACAACTTCGCCACGTGGAAGAAACTGACCTTCTTTGCTGAAGCCAACCTCCGCTTCGGTCTGGGCTTGGAGACCACGACCCACACTGTGATTGCTGGCAACGAGACCACCGTTGACAATGGTGATAACTACATCAGCCTCGGTCTCGGTGTCGTGCCCGGCATCAACTACGCTTTCAGCAAGAAGTTCTCCATGGACATCTACATCAACCTCGCCAGCCTTGGCTGGAGCATGACGGACGGTGACGACTGGGGTGACCACGATTGGCACCTCGGCGTTGACGCCAATTCCCAGACCCTTTGGAGTCACCTGAACAACTTCAGCATTGGTTTCAACTATCACCTTTAATAGATAATTGTTGACCAAACCCTTTGCGAGAGGAGCCTGTAGCGGCTCCTCTCGTTTTTTTTTGTTCCTAACGACACAATATCGCGCGCATTGACGCGTTTATTGAAATTATAGAAAACCAACACCCTCATCACTATGGCAAAGATAAAGAACCTCATCAGCAAAGGAGGCTACGAATGGAAGTACACCACCGTAGGCGGTGTGACACGTGTCAATATTGAGAGCGGCGAGGACATTGCGCACCTCGACGAGCTGGATCAGAAGTTGTGGACCGTCTTGAGCTGTCCCGTCAAAGGATTGGAATTTGACGAGAAAACCCTTGCCCTTATGGACAGCGACCACGACGGCAAGATACGCGTTGCCGAGGTAGTGGCTGCGGCGCAGTGGTTGCGGCATGTTCTCACTGATATGGACTACTTGGTTGAAGGCGAAGGCCACATTGACTTTGCGCAGGTGCAGGGTGACAGTGATGAGGGGCGCCTGGTTCTTGATGCTGCGCATATCATCTTGGGTTACCTCGGCAAAGAACAGGAGAGCATCAGCATGGCCGACATAGAAGAATACAAAGCCATGTACGAGGAGAAATGCAAAGCTGAGATGGCTGCCGACTCGCCGGAGCCCTTCACGCCCCCCTATGGCGACCGTAGCGATGCCGCGGAGGAGGCCGTGAATGCCCTGCGTGCTAAACTGAACGACTACTTCCTGCGTTGCAAACTGGCGCAGTTTGACGGTGATGCCACCGCCGCTCTCGACGTGCAGGTAGACAAGATTGCCGCTATCAGCGGTGGCAACCTGGGCGACAGCCTATGCGAGATTGCCACATACCCCTTGGCACGTCCTGTAGCCACAGCGCTACTTCCCTTGAATGCCGGCATCAACCCTGCCTGGCAGGGAGCTTTTGACACGCTGAAAGCCGAGGTGCTCAACAGCGAATGTGGAAACTCTGATAGCCTCAGTGAGGAACAGTGGAACGCCATCGTCGCCAAGATTGACGCCTATGCCGCCTGGAAAGCCGCCGGTCAGGCCAGTCATGACGAAGCCCTCGCGGCCTCACTGAAGAGCTACTCCGACGCCATAGAGCCCGTGGAACGCCTATTGCGTCTCTGCCGTGACTTCTACCGGCTGCTACACAACTTTGTTGTATTTAAAGACTTCTACCGTCGTGACGACAACCTGCAAGCCGTCTTCCAAGCCGGTAAACTCTATATTGACCAACGCTGCTGCGAGCTCTGCATCAAAGTAGACGACATGGGCAAAACCATTGCCTCGGCGGGCAAGAGTGGACTCTACCTACTCCTGTGCCACTGCACCAGCAAAGTGCTTGGCAAAGAGATGGACATTGCTGCCGCTCTCACCGACGGTGATGTTAAAGACCTTCACGAAGGCAAGAACGCCATTTTCTATGACCGGCAAGGACAGGACTGGGACGTCACCGTCACCAAGATTATCGACAACCCCATCAGCATACGTCAAGCATTCTGGAGTCCCTACCGCAAATTCTCCAACTGGGTAACCGATAAAATTGCCAAGAACGCCGCCGAGAAAGAGAGCAAGCAGTTTGACGAAATGACCACCAAAGCCGAGAGCGGCACCGCCAACCTGCAGGCCCAGGTAGCCGCCAAGCAGGAGGGCAAAGAGGTTGTGGCAGACAATAAGGCCGACACCAAGAAGCAAATGTTCGACATTGCCAAATTCGCCGGTATCTTTGCTGCCATCGGCTTGGCCTTGGGTGCCATCGGTGGTTTCCTCACCTCGGTGGGCAGCTTCGTCGGAGCCAAATGGTACAATGTATTGCTCCTTATCGCCTTCGTAGTCATCGTTATCAGCGGTCCCTCCATGCTGCTGGCATGGCTGAAGCTACGTAAACGCAATCTGGGTCCCGTGCTCAATGCAAACGGATGGGCCATCAACAGTAATGTGAAGGTAAACACCACCTTTGGCGCCACGCTCACCAGTATGGCCAAATATCCTGTCATAGCCATGAAAGATCCTTTTGCCGACAAAAAGATGGCATGGTGGAAGAAGACGCTCATCTGGCTTGTCATCCTTGCAGCCCTGTTTGTTGTCGGCTACAAACTGACACAGGACCATTGGCCGTGGCAGTGCAACGCAGACGTTGTGACCGAAGAGGTGATGGCCGAAGCGTCGGTAGAGGAACCCACAGACGCCGAAGTGTCTACCGCCGCCGAGGCTCCTGCTGCAGAGGCTCCTGCCGAATGAGACAGTTCATACTATCGTTGCTGATGATGATTCCATTGGCATCGCAATCACAAGAGTTCTCCACATTCTCCGCCGCCTGGTGGAATGTGGAGAACCTCTTTGACACCCACGACGACCCGCATACTGACGACGACGACTTCACCCCACAAGGCGAATATCATTGGACGAGGAGGAAACTCGATGCCAAACTACAAGGCATTTACAAGACCCTTGTCATGATGGAGCTGCCTGATGTGGTAGGTCTTGCCGAGGTGGAGAACAGCAACGTGCTACGCGACCTCTGCCAGGGAACGCCTCTAGCACAGGTACCCTACCGCTATGTGCATTACAACTCGCCTGACCGCCGCGGTATCGACTGTGCCCTTATCTACCGCAGCGACCGTTTCACCGTCACCACTTCGCGTCCCGTTTCTATGAGCGACAGCGCCGCAGGTTTTTTTACGAGGGATATCCTCGTCGTCGAGGGTGTCACGGTCGGCGGCGACAGTGTCTGTCTGGTGCTCAACCACTGGCCCTCAAAACGGGGTGGGGATGAAGCCACTGTCCATCGGCTGTCAATTGCGCAAACGGTACGCACGCTGATGGGAGAACTGCACAAGAAATATCCTGGTTCGGCTGTTATAGCCTTGGGCGACATGAACTCTACCGCTGATGAGTCGGCTATAGCGAAGGGAATGGGCTTTGCCGGCGACAGCATCAACCCCGAAGGTGTCCGCAACCTCACTTTACGTCTTCCCAACGACTGGGGGAGTCACAAATATCAAGGTGTATGGAACTATATTGACCAAGTATTTTTCCTGGCCGATGAATCCTGGCAGGTGCGCAAACTGAAGCTGATAAAATACGACCACCTGCTCATCGAGGACAGCCACCGACCGGGTGTACGGCCGAAACGTACGCACCAGGGGCCACGTTACGAAGCGGGGCTCAGTGATCACCTACCCTTGTTGCTGCGTTTGGAACATCGAAAATAAATTTGGAGAAATCGGTCAAAAGGTGTAATTTTGCACCCGTTTTTATAGCACAAAAAACAATCTAAATATGTATAGGACTAATACTTGCGGCGAGTTAAGGCTTGCCAATGTGGGGCAGACAGTGACCCTAGCAGGATGGGTGCAGCGCTCGCGCGATTTGGGCGGAATGACATTTGTGGACCTGCGCGACCGCTACGGTATCACACAGTTGGCTTTCAACATGGAGACCAACGCACCATTATGCGAGCAAGCCCGCAAACTGGGTCGCGAATATGTCATCCAGGCTACCGGGAAGGTGATCGAGCGTAGCTCGAAGAATAACAAAATACCTACCGGAGATGTGGAGATTGAGGTGACGGATCTTACCATCCTCAACGAGGCCAAAGTTCCCCCCTTCACCATTGAGGACCAGAGCGATGGTGGTGATGACCTCCGTATGCGTTACCGCTACCTCGATATTCGTCGCAATCCCGTGCGCAGTAACCTCGAGATGCGTCACCGCATGGCCATGCTGGTGAGGAACTACCTTAGTGATCGCGACTTCCTCGAGATAGAAACACCTATGCTCATTAAAAGCACGCCCGAAGGGGCTCGCGACTTCGTCGTCCCCAGCCGCATGAATCCCGGTGAGTTCTACGCCCTGCCGCAGAGCCCCCAGCAGTACAAGCAGCTGCTCATGGTGGCCGGCATGGACCGCTACTTCCAGATTGTGCGC
>CACZRR010000010.1 GCA_902783595.1 uncultured Bacteroidota bacterium | reverse complement strand
GTGCTCGAGTGGTTGAAGAGGCCCGCCTGGAAAGCGAGTAAGCGTTAAAAGCGCTTCAGGGGTTCGAATCCCCTCCTTTCCGCCAGATGAGAGAGACGTTGATGTCTCTCTCGTTTTTTTATGTGGAAATGCGTCAGAACCTCAGGCTTTGCCGATGGCGTTGACGGCTTCGGAAGCCAGGGTGATCATCTCTGTGTCGCATTGCAGGATGGAGGCGATGCGGAGTGCCTCGTGGGGCACGTTGTCGCTCTGATCTTCGGTAAGGGAGTAGTCGATGAAGCGGTTGATGCTCTGCGGAGTGAGAGGGATCTCTTCCATGTTCTCCACGAACCCCCGCACGCGCAGGCGGCGGCAGTGTGTGCCCAGCTGTCCGTAGTGGGTGGTGATGAGGGTGTAGGAGGAGCATTGTTCGAGGATGCGTATGATGGCTTGCACGAGTGCTTTGCCCTCCACGGGGTTGGTAGTACGCGCGGGTTCGTCGATGAGCACCAGCAGGTTGTGTTGGCGGCAGGCGCGCAGGATGTCGCTGATTTTGATGATTTCCGAAGCATAGGAGGAGAGGCCGTTCATCTCGTCCTGGTCGTCGCCGATGGAGGTCATCACGCCCTCTACGAGATGTATAATAGCCTTGGATGCAGGGACATACATGCCGCATTGCGCCATCACTTGTGCTGTGCCGACACTCTTGAGCAGCACCGTCTTGCCGGCCATATTGGCGCCGGTGATGAGTGTCACGCCGCTTTGGATGGTGATGTCGACGGGTTGGTAGCGCAGCTTTTGGGCTTCGTTGCGCTCCTTCAGGCGTGGGTTGATGAGGCCTTGGAATTCGGTGTGGTCGCCCACGGTGGGAAGAGTGAGTTCCCAGCGGATGACGAGGTCGGCCTTGGCCAATAGAAAGTCGGTGTAAGCCATTTGTTCCATGGTTGTTACAAGTGTTTCGCACCATGGTAGAAGGCGGTCGGAGAGGGCGATGCAGACGGCCTCCTGTATCTCGTTTTGTTGTGCCAGCAGGTCGCTGATGCGCTGTGGGTCGCCGTCGGATGTCTGCAAGCCCTGCAACTCGCGGCGCAGCGGTGCCAGGCGAGGGTCGTAGCTGTCGTAGATGTAGAAGTTGGCGATGCCGGTATGGTCAGGGTCGAGTAGGTCGAACACCGCTTTTGTGTCGGGGATAGGTAACATGGCGGAGAGACCCATGCTGTCGAGTGCGGTGGCAGCGGTTGTGCTGAGTTGGGATAGGTTCTTGATTTCAAAGAGTTCCACCTCGTTGAGGCAGGTGTGAGCAGAGAGCGACGCCAGCGTGCCCTGCAGGTCGTGGAGGCACATCAGGCAGTGGCGCAGGTCGATATATGGTTTCTTATATTTATATTCGCGAGTGGCTTTTACGGTTTCGTCGAGACGGTGCCACTCGTCCTGTAGCCACGAGGGGTCGTTGCTGAAGGAGGTGTCGAGCATTTTGCGACGTCCGGCAGCGGACATAAATTCCATGCTATCAATAATATATTGGAATCCGGGGTCGCTTTTTATCAGTTCTTTTATTTTCATCTATTGATTGATCTTCATTACGTCGTATACGGGTGTGCCGAGGGCGTCGCTAAGGGCGCTGCAAGCACTCTTGGAATCAAGCAGATAGCCTTGTGGAGAGGTTGGGTTGAGGGTGATGGCTATGAGGCGGCTTTTCTTGAGCACGAGCAGGCGGTTGTTGTGCCGGAGGAAGTCGTTGTATACTTCCGGGGTGATGAAGAGCTTGGTGAAGTCTCGTGCTATCAGTGTGATGCCTTCGCCTTTGGTGTTGAGTATCTTCAGTAGTCGGTCGCTCACGGCACCCGAGGCGAAGAGTGTGCGTCCGAAGCGCAGGATATCCTGCTCGCTGCGGTCGATCAGGAATACGGAGGCGATGCCTAGGTCGTGAGGTTGGCTGTCGTCGTCCAATGCCCAGAGTCCTGATTCTATGGTTGATAGGTTTGCTCTCGTCTTCTCCTGAACCTCATCCAACTGTATGAGATTGTATTGGTGGCGAGTCTTGGCGATGAGCTGTTTGAGATTGGCCGAGACGGCGGCTCCTGTCGCCAGTATCATGGCATCGGTGATGGTGGGCGATGCCAAGCTCAGGCGTGACAGTGCCCCGTCGACGATAGTGATCCTACAACCCATGTTATCAAGCTGTTGTATCTGCTGACGCAGAATGCCTGTGGTGGCAGCTCCCGACAGCAGCGCTTTGCCGCGGATGAGCACTTCGGCTGTCACCAGGGGTCCCAGGGAGGTGCGGCGGCTGTCGACGGACACCAGTTTTGACACCACCTGCCGCATCAGATAGTGTCGCTCCGAGGTGATGAAACGTGTGCCCTTGTAGAGGGTGATTTCGGGTTTGGCTGTGGCGAACACGCTGTCCACCTGCTCGCCGTCGACGCCGATGGAGGTGACGCCCACTGCCACGCCCTCTTGCGCCAGACGACGCAGGAGGTAGTTGAGACACACGGTTTTTCCCGTGTTCTTGTCCAGCCCTACGATAGAGAGGCTGCGGTGTTTCAGTATGGCTTCGACAAACGGCATGCAGCGGTTTTGGCTGCAAAGGTACGAAAAAAAATTTTGGGGAGGGGGAGAGGATAGGCAATCCTAGGTGGTCCTAGGGGATTCTAGGCGATTCTAGGTGGTCCTAGGCGATTCTAGGTGGTCCTAGGGGATTCTAGGGGATTCTAGGTGGTCCTAGGGGATTCTAGGTGGTCCTAGGGGATTCTAGGCGATTCTAGGTGGTCCTAGGCGATTCTAGGTGGTCCTAGGCGATTCTAGGTGATTCTAGGTGGTCCTAGGCGATTCTAGGTGATTCTAGGCAATTCTAGGTGGCCCTAGGTGGTCCTAGGGGATCTTAGGGAATCCTAGGAGGGAACTGGGAGGGAACTAGGAGGTACTATAGCGAGGGTATAGAGGAACTATAGAGGAACTATAGAGCAACTATAGAGCAGCTATAGAGCAGCTGATGGTTAAAAACGAAGATAAGGGGTTGTTTGCGAGGGTATAACGTGGGTGATGCGGGTATATTGTTTTTGACGTCATTTTTTATGCCCAAAAAGGCAGATGAAAAAAATATTGTCGGTGTTATGAAAAATTGGTATATTTGCAGCGTGACACATCTTTCGGGATGTGCCGTAAGGATGTGTAAACGAAAGAATTGATATATTTTAGAGAATATTATATAATATGAGAAAAACAGTATCTCGGCTCTCATTTGTCGCCGCCGTGGTGACGATGATGACACTTGTGTCGTGCGGCAGCACCGGGGAGATTGCCTACCTGAGTCAGTCGCAGCGCGATGTGCCGGTAGCCATCACCGGCGAGTTCTCCAAGGGTATCCAAGCCAATGACCAGCTCTACATCTATGTGGAGAGCCGCACGCCGGAGGCTACCATACGCTTCAACCAGGAGACCAACAAGATTGCCGTCGACGGCGGTTCGGTGATGAACCCCGGTAGCAACGCTGTGTCGGGTTACCTTGTGAGCCGCGAGGGCGACATCATCTTCCCCGTGTTGGGCAAGATACATGTGGAGGGCATGACGCACACTGAACTCGCCGCCCTCTTGGAGCAGCGCCTTGTCAGCGAGGGTCATATCCTTGATGCTGTTGTCACCGTCAAGTTGCTCAATTTCAAGGTCAGCGTGCTCGGCGAGGTGGTGCGCCCCGGCATGATCCAAGCCACTGGCGAGCGTCTCACCATCTTTGAGGCCATCAGTATGGTGGGCGACCTCACCATCTACGGCCAGCGCACCAACGTCACCGTCATCCGTGAGGAGAACGGCGTGCGCACCATCGGCGAGTTGGACCTCACCTCCGACGATGTGTTTCAGTCGCCCTACTACTACCTGCACCAGAACGACGTGGTGTATGTGGAGCCCAACAAGAAGCGCAAACGTTCGGCCGACCGCGACCCCATCTACCTCACTTATATCAGCAGCGGTGTTTCCGTCGTTTCTTTGTTGATCTCGGCATACTACTACTACCTGCTCAGCAAACGTATCTAACCTCATCTCATCCCGTCAACTTATACCCGTTATGGAAAAATATAACAAAAACCAAAGCCAGAACAACACTGGCGAGGACAACGGCAACGAGAACTCTCTCAACTTGCGCGACCTCGTGTTCATGGTCATCAACAACTGGTACTGGTTCCTCATCTCCGTGGTCGTCTGCCTCTTTGTCGCCGCGTTGGTGTATAAGTCGGAACCCAAGACCTACACGGCCACCGGCACCATCCTTGTGCGTGACAACGGCAACAACGTGCGCTACTCCAGCCGCAACATGGATGCCATCCTCAGCAACATGGGGATGGACAACAGCAACCTCTCGCTGGAGAACGAGATCTACATGCTGCGGTCGTCGTGGCTGATGAGCCAGGTGGTGGCGCGCCTCGGATTGAACCACTCCTGCGTGCGCAACGACCTCTTCCGCAAGATCACCTACTTCAAGGACGCTCCTCTTGAACTCACGGTGCAAGACAAAGCACCCGAGAAGCGCGAGATTACGCTCTCGGTGCGTGTCACCCCGCGTGCCAACAACAAGTATGAGTATAGCGCCACGATGGACGGCGTGACCCGCAGCGGCGAGGCCTACTACAGCCAGCGCATCGAGATGGACGACACTGTAGCGTTCAAGATCGAGTGTACGGAGTTCTATACCAAAGCCTGCCAGGATGTCACCTTCCATATGGCTGAGCATCCCATCATGCCGCTGGCGCGCTCCATGGTAGGACGCCTCAGCGTCAGTCGTGTCGACAAGATGGCCTCCATTCTCTCCATCACCTTCAACGACGCCAACAGCGAGCGTGCCAACCAGATTGTCGATACGCTCATTGCCGTCTACAACGACGATGCCATCGACGACAAGAACAAGGTGGCTCAGAAGACCGAGGCCTTCATCTCTGAACGTATCGCCCTCATCTCGGGTGAGCTGAATGTGGTCGACGCGCAGGTGGAATCTATCAAGCGCGGCTCGCAGCTGCCCGACCTCAGTTCCGCCTCGTCGCAGCTGCTGCAGACAGGTCAGCGCTACACCGACGAGGTGAACCGCCTGGAGACGGAGATGACTCTCATCAGCTACATCCGCAACCACGTGGCCGACCCCGTCAACAAGGAGGAGATCATCCCCGTCAACGTGGGCATCTCCGACGCTGGCATTCAGGGTATGCTCAACAACTACAACACCCTTGTTACACGCTACAAGAAACTGAAGACCACCGCCGGTCCCAACAACCCCGACGTACGCGCCTTACGTCAGCAGTTGGACGACCAACTCAACGCCATTAACACCTCGGTCAACAACTTCCTCACCGCCACGCGTGTGCGCCTGCAGGAAGCCCGCAACCAGGAGGCCCGTGCCCGCGGACAGATTGCCGCCATGCCTACGCAGACGAAAGCGGTCACCGAGGTGACTCGTCAGCAGAAGATCAAAGAGGAGCTGTACCTCTACCTCCTCTCCAAGCGTGAGGAGACGGCCATGAACCTTGCCGTCACCATCTCCAACGCCAAAGTTGTGGAGCCCGCCCTGGTGCGACTTGCAGGTCCCCGCTTGATGATGTACTTCCTTGTAGCAATCGTGCTTGGCCTTGCGCTGCCTGGTGCCATCATGTTCGGCATCAGTTTCTTCGACACCAAGTTGCGCTCCAAGGTTGACGTCGAACGCGCCACCTCGCTGCCCGTTCTGGGTGAGATACCGCAGAAACCCGAGCCTCGCGGCAGCGACGAGATCATCGTCACCGCCAACGGCACTGACGTTGTCACTGAGGCCTTCCGCCTGCTGCATTCCAACATACCCTTCTTCCTCAAGGACGACCAGCGCGTCATACAAACCGTTTCCACGGTGCCTGGTGAGGGTAAGAGCTATGTGGCCCTCAACCTGGCCCTCTCGCTGGCATACACCGGAAAGCGTACCATCCTTGTCGACCTCGACTTGCGTAAGCGCTCGCTCTCCAAGACCATCGACCGTCACAACCGGTTGGGCCTCATCCACTACCTGCTGGATCAGAACGACGACTTCGAACGCTTCATCATGCACAGCGAATCGAGCGACCACCTTGACTACATCGTCTGCGAGAAGACGCCGCCCAACGCCACCCAGTTGCTCATGGGCGACAAGTTCGACCGCCTGGTGGCTTACCTCCGCGAGCACTACGACTACATTATCCTCGACTCCACGCCGGCACAGATCGTGGCCGACGCCTCCATCGTCAACCGTTCGGCCGACCTCACCGCCTACATCATGCGCGTGGGTTACCTCAACAAGAACTCGCTGCCCTTTGTGCAGGAGATGGCCGACAAGCAGCGCTTCCGCAACATGGCTGTAATCCTCACCGATGTGCCTCTCATCAAGAAACGCTACGGTGGCTACGGCTACGGTTACGGTTATGGCTATGGTTACGGCTACGGTTACGGTTATGGCTACGGCTATGGTTATGGCTACGGTTATGGCGAAGAGAGCGATGCCGCCAAAGAGCAGAAGAAATAGACAGACAGGACAACAGTAATATGAAAGGTATTGTTCTCGCCGGAGGTTCGGGCACCCGTCTGTACCCCATCACGAAAGGTGTCAGCAAACAGTTGCTGCCCATCTACGACAAGCCGATGGTGTACTACCCCATCTCGGTGCTCATGCTTGCTGGCATCCGCGACATACTTATCATCTCCACCCCCTTCGACCTTCCCGCCTTCCAGCGTCTGCTGGGTGACGGCAGCGACTTCGGGGTGAACTTCAGCTATGCCGAGCAGCCGTCGCCCGACGGGTTGGCGCAGGCCTTCATCATTGGCGAGGAGTTCATCGGCAACGACGACGTGTGCCTCGTGCTGGGCGACAACATCTTCCATGGCAACGGCCTCAGCAACATGCTGCGGAAGGCCGTGGCTACCGCCGAGCAAAAGCGTGAAGCTACGGTGTTCGGCTATTGGGTGGCCGACCCCGAGCGCTACGGCGTGGCGGAGTTTGACGGCAACGGTCGTGTGCTCTCCATTGAGGAGAAACCCGCCAAACCCAAGTCGAACTACGCCGTCGTGGGTCTCTACTTCTACCCCAACAAGGTGGTGCAGGTGGCCAAGCAGATAAAACCCAGCGCCCGTGGCGAGCTGGAGATCACCTCCGTCAACCAGGCCTTCTTGGCCGACGACGAGCTCAATGTGCAGCTCATGGGACGCGGATTTGCGTGGCTCGACACAGGCACCCACGACTCGCTGGCGGAGGCGTCGACATTCATTGAGGTCATAGAGAAACGCCAGGGCCTCAAGGTGGCATGCCTCGAGAGCATAGCCTTCGAACAGGGGTGGCTCAGCGCCGACGACCTGCGGTGTCTGGCGCAACCCATGGTGAAGAACCAATACGGACAATACCTCCTCAAACTGGCCGACAACGGCTTCGCACGATGAACATTATCAAGACAGAGATAGAAGGACCCCTCATCATCGAGCCACGCATCTTTGGCGACAGCCGCGGCTACTTCTTCGAGAGCTTCAATGCCCGCGCCTTTGAAGAGCAGACGGGAATCAAGGTGACGTTCGTGCAGGACAACGAATCGAAGTCGACGTACGGTGTGGTGCGAGGTCTCCACTACCAGCTGCCCCCCTACGCGCAAGCCAAGTTGGTGCGTGTGGTGCAGGGGGCAGTGCTCGACGTGGCGGTGGACATACGCCGCACGTCGCCTACCTACGGCCAGCATGTGGCTGTGGAGCTTACCGCCGACAACCACCGTCAGTTCTATATGCCGCATGGTTTCGCCCACGGATTTGCCGTGCTCTCCGAGACGGCGGTGTTCCAATACAAGTGCGACAGCTACTACCACCCCGAATCCGAGGGCGCTATAGCATGGGACGACCCATCGCTGGGCATTGATTGGCGCATTGCGCGCGACCGTGTACTGCTCTCCGACAAGGATCGCCACCATCCGCTGCTGCGCGATATCGCATCCCCCTTCTGATTGTTAACTGCTATGAAAAATTTCTTACTCATCGGAGTAGGCGGATATATCGCCCCCCGTCATTTGAAAGCCATCAAGGAGACAGGTAACAACTTGGTGGCCGCCTATGACAAGAACGACTCGGTAGGCATCATCGACAGCTATTTTCCCAAGGCGTCGTTTTTCACCGAGCAGGAGCTCTTCGACCGCCACAACAACTGGTTTATCTCGCAGGGCAACACTATCGACTACCTCAGCGTCTGTTCGCCCAACTACCTCCACGATGCCCACACCCGCTACGGGTTGCGCCTCGGATGTGACGTGATATGTGAGAAACCCGTGGTGCTGAGTCCTTGGAACATCGACGCGCTGGAGCAGATAGAGCGCGAGACGGGCCACCATGCCTATACCATCTTCCAACTGCGCCTTCATCCCTCGGTTATCGCTCTGAAGCAGAAGATAGAGAGCGGTCCTCGCGACAAAGTATACGACGTCGACCTGGCTTATATCACCCCCCGCGGATACTGGTACTACGCCTCGTGGAAAGGTAACGTACAGAAAAGCGGCGGTGTGGCCACCAATATCGGAGTGCATTTCTACGACATGCTGCAGTGGGTCTTCGGTCCTGTGCAGAAGAATGTGGTGCACATAGCATCTCATGACCGCGTGGCCGGCTACCTCGAGTTGCGGCAGGCGCGGGTGCGCTACTTCTTGAGCATCAACGGCGACCACCTGCCCGAGGGTGTCACCGGCAGTTTCCGCTCCATCAATGTCGATGGCGAGAAGTTCGAGTTCAGCCAGGGATTCACCGACCTCCACACCCGCAGCTATGAAGAAGTGCTGGCAGGTCGCGGATTCCGCATTGGCGAAGCCAAACCCTGCATACAGACGGTTTATGACATACGCCATGCCGAGCCGATAGGCCTCAAGGGCGACTATCACCCCATGGCCAGTTTGCCCCTCACCAAACACCCCTTCGGATGGTAGACGATGTGTTCATACATGAGAGCTCCTATGTCGACGAGGGCGTGACCCTCGGCAAGGGTACCAAGGTGTGGCATTTCTGCCACATACAGAAGGGTGCTATCCTTGGCGAAAACTGCTCCCTTGGACAAAATGTCAATATAGGTCCCCAGGTCAAGATTGGCAACGGGGTACGCATACAGAACAATGTGTCGGTATATGAGGGTGTGGAGATTGAGGACAACGTATTTCTGGGACCTAGTTGTGTGTTCACCAACGTGCTGATGCCACGTGCTGACAAATCGGTGAACGGTCACTACGACCGCACCCTCGTGAAAGAAGGTGCCTCGTTGGGTGCCAACTGCACCATCGTATGTGGCCACACCATAGGACGTCGTGCCCTGGTGGCCGCCGGTGCCGTGGTGACGAAGGATGTGCCCGACTATGCCATAGTGGCCGGTGTGCCGGCAAGGGTGATAGGAAAAACAGAAGAATGACTATGCAGTTCCGTGATCTACAACGACAGTACCGCGCCATGCGAGGCGAGATGGAGGAGGCTATCATAAAGGCCACCGCCGCAGGAACCTATATCATGGGCGAGCAGGTGGGTGAGCTGGAACGAGAGTTGGCGGAATATGTGGGCGTGAAACACTGCATCACATGTGCCAATGGTACCGATGCCCTACGTTTGGCGCTGATGGCGTTGGGAATAGGGGAGGGCGACGCTGTATTCGTGCCCGACTTCACTTTTTTTGCATCGGCGGAGGCGGTGGCGATGGTGGGAGCAATTCCTATTTTTGTGGATATAGATAAAGATACATATAATATCAGCATTGACGACCTGAAGGACAAGTACCATGCTGTCGCCACGCGCGGCATGCTGCGTGCCGCTGCCGTGATGGCTGTCGACCTCTTCGGTCTCCCCGCTGACTTTGAGCGTCTTCAAATCCTTTGTCAGGCATGGGGTATCCCCCTCGTGGAGGATGGCGCCCAGGGATTCGGAGGACGGCTGCCTGACGGGCGTCGTGCTTGCGGATGTGGCGACATCGGCACCACGTCGTTTTTCCCTGCCAAGCCGCTGGGGTGCTATGGCGATGGTGGTGCTCTCTTCACAAATAGTGACGAGTATGCCGATCTGTTGCGTTCGCTGCGTGTCCACGGTAAGGGCGCTGACAAATATGACAATGTGCGTTTGGGTCTTAACTCGCGTCTTGATACCCTTCAGGCAGCGGTACTACAGGTGAAGATGAGACACTTCGATGAGGAGATGGAATCTGTCAATAGGGTGGCTAAGCGCTATAATGAGCTGCTCAGGGGCAAGGTGACGCTCCCCGTGGTGCCGGAAGGCTACACCTCGTCGTGGGCGCAGTACACCATACAATGCGACAACCGTGATGCCCTGCAGGCACGCCTCAAGGCAGCGGGGGTCCCAGCGATGGTTTACTACCCCCGCACCATGAGCCGGCAGACGGCTTTCGCCCACCTCGGGCAGTATCCATGCATGGTGGCCGACAGAATCACCGCCACGGCACTCTCGTTGCCCATGCATCCTTATATGACGGACGAAGAGATAGAAACAGTAGCCTCACAGATATGATAACATTAGATGATATAAGGATATGTGTCGTGGGACTCGGCTATGTGGGGCTCCCACTGGCACGCCTTTTCTCCACACGCTTTCCCGTGGTGGGTTACGACCTCCGGCAGAGTCGCGTGGAGGCCCTCATGCAGGGGCATGACGACACCCGCGAGGTGGATGACGATGTGCTGCAGGAGGCCATCAGCAAGTACGGCATGCGTTGCACCTGCCGTGAAGAGGAGATAAAAGACTGCAACGTGTACATCGTGGCGGTGCCTACGCCCGTCGACGACAACAACCGTCCCGATCTCACCCCATTGCTTTCGGCATCCGAAGTGGTGGGTCGCGCCATTGGGAAAGGCGACATCGTGGTGTATGAGAGCACCGTCTATCCTGGCGTCACCGAGGAGGAGTGTCTGCCGGTGGTAGAGCGCGTATCGGGGTTGCTGCTCAACACCGACTTCTTTGCGGGATATAGCCCCGAGCGTATCAACCCCGGCGACCGTACCCACAGCGTGGAGACCATCAAGAAGGTTACCTCAGGATCCACACCCGAGGCGGCCGAGTTCATCGACAGCATGTACAACGCCGTGCTCCTCAACGGCACCCACCGCGCCCCTTCTATCCGTGTGGCGGAAGCCAGCAAGATCATAGAGAACTCGCAGCGCGACGTGAATATCGCCTTTGTCAACGAGCTTGCCAAGATCTTCAACGCGATGGGTATCGACACCCATGACGTGCTCGAGGCGGCGGCGACAAAATGGAACTTCATAGCCATGAACCCCGGCCTCGTGGGAGGTCATTGTATCAGCGTGGATCCCTACTACCTCATCCAGAAATCGCAACTCTACGGCGTGCTGCCGCGTGTGATGAGCAATGCCCGCAGGCTCAACAACAGCATGGGAAACTATGTCGCCGGCCAGCTCATCAAGCAGATGAACCTCAAAGGAGTGACCGTCAAGGATGCCCGCATCCTCATACTTGGTTTCACCTTCAAGGAAAATTGTCCCGATATCCGCAACACCAAGGTGGTGGATATCGTCCACACCCTTCAAGAATACACACGCCACATCACCGTGGTGGATCCGTGGGTCGACTCCTCCAAGGCGCAACACGAATACGGCATCGAGGTGCTGCCGACCCTACCGACGGGAATTACGTACGATGCCGCTATGCTGGCGGTGGCACACAACACATTCCGCGATCTCGATGTGCGCACGCTGGTGCCGCAACCCGGCGTAATCTACGACGTCAAAGGTGTGTTGCCACGCCAAATGATTGATGCACGACTATAACAATAGCACTTTTTGCCTATGTTAAATAATTTACCTTATTTTAGAAGACTCTCCTTCTGGCTCGTCAAGAAGTATCGCCACTCCACCATCCCACAGACCTATGTGCTGTTGATGGATGTGGCGCTGTTCGTTGCAGCATTCTTTGCCATGGAGATGTTTCGCTCCTTCGGTGCTGAGGAGTTCTCGTCGCGCGGGGTATTGGTGAAATTCATCACGTCGCTGATGCTGACGACCATTTTCTTCCTAACATCGGGATCCTATCGTGGCATCATACGTCATGCCGGTATATCCGATATCTACAAGATTCTTTTCGCCACCATAGGACCGTTGCTGATATGCTGGGGTGTCAACCTCATCAACAACCAATTCTCCCCCCTCATCGTGAGCTACCACCACCTGCTCTCTTACCGTGAGTCACTCACCCTCTACCTTATACTGGGAATGCTCATGATTATCTCGCGCCTCACGCTGCAGCGGATCTACAATGACTACTTTCGCCGCCGCCGCCCGTCGGTCAATGTTATCATCTACGGCGCTGGAGCAGCAGGTATCATTGCCAGCAATGCCCTTCATCAAGATAGGGTATACGAATACCATATCGTGGCATTTATCGACGATGATATGTCGAAAGTGAATCAGGAGCTCGACGGCGTGCCGGTGATGCGCATGCGCAACGTGCTGCAGGAGGAATTCATTAAAAGGAAGAAGATACGCCAACTTATCATCGCAATCCCTTCCATCCGCCTAAGCCACAAGCAGGCCATCACCAACCGTGCCCTTAACTTGGGTCTTACTGTTAAGGCTGTACCCCACATCAGTACCTGGATGGACGGCACCTTCTCGTCCAACCAAATTGAGGATATCAAGATTGAGGACCTCCTGGAGCGCGAACCCATCAAGATGGACAATGTGAACATCGTGCGCGAGGTGGTGGACAAGGTGGTGCTCGTCACCGGCGCGGCAGGTAGCATAGGATCAGAAATATGCCGCCAGTTGATGCGCTACCAGCCAAAAAAGGTGGTGATGCTCGACCAGGCCGAGAGCCCCATGTACGACCTGCAGTTCGAACTGCGCAATACCTATAGCGACCAACTCGACCGCATGGCGTTCGTGATCGCCAACATCAAAGATCGACGCCGCATGGAAGAGGTGTTCGATCTCTATCAGCCACAGCTGGTTTATCATGCTGCCGCTTACAAGCATGTGCCTTTCATGGAGGAGAACCCCTATGAGGCCGTATACGTCAATGTGTTTGGCACACGCAATATCGCCGACCTCAGCATTCAACATGGCGTGCAGAAGTTCGTTATGATATCCACCGACAAGGCAGTCAACCCCACCAACATCATGGGGGCGTCTAAGCGTATGGCCGAGATATATATCCAAAGCCGTTCGACGGAGCAGACACATTTCGTCACCACACGCTTCGGCAATGTACTGGGATCCAATGGTAGCGTCATACCGCTTTTTAAGAAGCAGCTTGCGGCAGGTGGTCCCCTCACGGTGACACACCGCGATATCATACGTTACTTTATGACCATCCCTGAGGCTTGCAATCTGGTGCTTGAGGCTGGAGCTATGGGAGCCGGTGGCGATATCTTCGTGTTCGATATGGGCAAGCCGGTGAAGATCTACGATATGGCACGTAAGATGATACAGCTTTCCGGCAAACAGGGCATAGAGATTAAGGAGATAGGCTTGCGCCCCGGTGAGAAGCTCTACGAGGAACTGCTGGCCACCAAGGAAAACACTATACCCACCTACCACCCCAAGATCATGCGTGCAGAGGTGCGTCGTTACCCCCTCGATGCAATCGACCGCGAGTACAACGAGCTCCATGATATCCTGGCTACGCTCGACGATATGAAGATCGTGGCAAAGATGAAGGGTATCGTACCTGAGTTTCGTTCAAACAACTCAATCTACTGTAAATTAGATAATTCTACCCCCCCCCCCCTCAACTCTTAGCGAATAGCTAAACTCCTCAACCAAACTATGCGATTTCGCTTCCTACTTCGATTCTTCGCAGTTCTGCTGATACTTTTCGTGGTGCAGAAGGTTGTCTTCATGCTCTACAATATGGGTATGGCTGACGGAGCACCTTTCCTCTCGTGTCTGGCGGCACTATGGCATGGATTAAGGCTCGATGTAGCTACAGCATGCTACTTGGTTATTATCCCTACCGTGGTGCTTATTGTGAGCTTTTTCTTCCAGCGGTTCCCTCTGCGGCGCGTGTTGGTGCCATACTATGTGCTTATTGCCACGGTGTTTATGTTGGCTTTTGCTGTCGACCTGGTGCTCTATAGCTATTGGGGATCTAAACCCGACGCCAATGACCTCATCTACGCCGCCAAGCCCCGTGAGGCGCTGGCTGGATTGCCCATATGGTTCACCATTATCGGTTTTGCCATCTTGGCACTCCTGGTTTGGGGATGTGTGATGCTGATGCGTTGGGTGACACCTCGCACTTTGCCGCCGGCAAATTCACTACGTTCACGACTGGTGGCATTACTGTTCATTCCAGTTGGAGGGCTCATCTTTTTGGGTATGCGAGGCAGCGTCACCGAGTCAACGGCCAACCCCTCGTTCGTCTATTTCTCTCCTCACGCTTTCTGTAATCACGCCGCCCTCAATCCCACCTTCAATATGTTCCACTCGCTTTTTAAGGTGCAGGATCTGGCGGCCGAATTCGATATCATGTCTTCCGACGAGGTACAGGCTACATTGGGTGACAGCTATATCCCCGACAGAACCCTTGATATCAACCTGTTGCGTACTTCGCGCCCCAATGTGCTGCTGATTATCTGGGAAGGTGCGGGGTCAGGTATGGTGGACAATGATACGGTGGCACCCAACCTCCAAAGTTTAAAACGGGAGGGAGTGTTTTTCTCGCGTTGCTTTGCCAATAGCTACCGTACCGACCGCGGCCTAGTAGCGGTGCTCAGCGGATGGCTGGGATTGCCTACGGCAACGGTGATGAAACGTCCCGACCTCTGTCGTAATCTGCCCTCTGTGGCATCTTCGCTGGCAGCAGAAGGTTACCACACACGCATGACATTCGGTGGAGATATTGACTATACCAATATGCGCATGTACTTCATGGAGACGGGTTTTGCGGATGTCCGAGGTAGCGAAACTTATCCCTCAGCCCTCTACACTGGTGCATGGGGCGTGCCGGATCACTATGTGCTCACCTCCGATCTCATTCCACACGAGCGGCCTTTCTTCTCTACGGTCTTGACCCTCAGCAGTCACGAACCCTGGGATGTGGATTACCACCGCCTCGCGGATAACCGCCAGAATGCCTTCGCCTACACCGACTCGTGCATCGGAGTGCTAGTTGACAGCCTCCGCAGGCAGCCTCTATGGGACAGCATGCTGGTGGTCATAGTGCCTGACCATGGTTGTACATTCCGCCCCGGACAAGCACCTGCCGATACAGCGGTGGCGGCTATACCCATCCTTTGGACGGGGGGGGCTTTGGCTGTACACGGTATGGTGGTGGATCGCCTGATGAATCAGACCGACCTGGTGGCTACACTCCTGGCGCAGATGCAGGTGGATATCACCCCCTTCCCATTCAGCCGCAATGTCCTCGGCAGCAGCTATAACGAGCGTGTCCCCTTCGCCGTCCATGCCGTCAAGAACCATATGAACCTCATCACTCCACAAGGCGCTTGGGCCTACGACTGCGTGAGCCGCACGTTGGCACCTGCCGATACCAGCCGCCAGCACTTCGCTGAAGCACTCTTGCAACACCTCTACACCACCACGGCAGCACTCTCCTCAAGATAAAAAACAGCGTATTAGCATCTAACCTCTTTATTCCATCATATGAATCCTATCGTAAGCATCATTATGGGCTCCACCTCCGATTTGCCAGTCATGGAGAAAGCCTGCCAGTTTTTCGAAGAAATGGAGATTCCTTTTGAAGTAAACGCACTCTCGGCGCACCGTACACCCGCTGAGGTGAGCGCTTTCGCACGCGGCGCAGCAGCACGTGGTATCAAGGTAATCATCGCCGGCGCCGGTATGGCGGCAGCGCTGCCCGGTGTCATCGCCGCCGAGACACCGCTTCCCGTCATCGGCGTCCCCATCAAGGGATCCTGTCTCGAGGGACTCGACGCTACCCTTGCCATCCTTCAGATGCCTCCGGGAATACCGGTGGCCACCGTGGCCATAGGTGGCGCACAGAATGCCGCTATACTTGCCATGCAGATGCTTGCGCTTGGCGATGAGGCAATGATGGAGAAGCTGGTTCACTACAAGGATGGCCTTAAAAAGAAAATCGTCAAAGCAAACGAGGAACTCGCCAAGTTGGATTATAAGTTCAAGTGCTAACTTCTATACCATTTACTCATGATAACCATAGGTATCACAGGCACCCTGGGCGCTGGAAAGGGCACTATCGTTGACTATCTAGTGCAGAATAAGGGCTTTGTTCATTATAGCGTGCGCGCTTTCCTCACCGAGGAAATCAAGCGTCGTGGCCTTGATGTGAACCGCGATACCATGACTGCCGTGGGCAACGATCTGCGCGCACAGCATGGTCCCTCGTGGATTGTTGAACAACTCTACGAACGTGCCGCCGCCAGTGGATGTAACTGCATCATAGAGAGCGTGCGTACTCCCGGTGAGGTACAGGCGCTGCGAGGTAAGCCTAATTTCTACCTCTTTGCAGTCGACGCTGATCCACGGGTGCGCTATGACCGCGCGGTGTTGCGTGGTAGCGAGACCGATCACGTCTCTTTTGAGACGTTCCTCGCCAACGAGCAACGAGAGATGAATAATACTGATCCAAATAAGCAGAACCTCTCTGTGTGTATTCGCGAGGCCGACTATCGTTTCGATAATGGTGGTACCATCGACGACCTCAACCATCAGGTAGAGCAGGTGCTGGGGGAGATTACTTATAAGCGCCCCAGTTGGGATGAGTATTTCATGGAGCTGGCTGACGTAGCTTCGCGCCGCGCCACGTGCGACCGTGGACGTTCGGGATGTGTTATCGTAAAAGACCGCCAACTGCTTGTGACGGGTTATGTGGGGTCACCGGCGGGATTGCCACACTGCGATGAGGTGGGACACCTGTTCCGCCAAACCATAGATTCGGATGGTCATATTTCTACACATTGTGTGCGAACCGTGCATGCTGAGCAAAACGCCATCTGCCAGGCAGCGCGACGCGGTATCGCCCTTGATGGTTCCACGCTCTACTGCCGTATGACACCTTGCCGCACATGCGCGATGCTTATCATCAACTGCGGAATCAAGCGCGTAGTGTGTGAACGTAAGTACCATGCTGGTGCTGAGAGCGAGGAACTTTTCCGCCAGGCAGGCGTGCAGATTGAATTCTTCCACGACGAGATACAGCAGTATGCCAACCAGTAAAGTGTAATACCTTTGTTTTTTTACAATATTAAAAAGCCGACCTCGTTTCGAGGCCGGCTTTTTAATGTCTACAAACTGTGTGTGCGATTAGCCCTCAACGATGGCACCGGTGGGGCAGGCGCCAGCGCAGGTACCGCAGCTCACGCAAGCGTTCTCGTCGATTTTGTAGATGTCACCTTCGCTGATAGCTCCCACGGGGCATTCGCCAATGCAGGTACCGCAAGCAACACAGATGTCAGTAATTTTGTAAGCCATTTTGTTTCTGTTTTTGGATTAATATTGCAATATTTTTGCATTTCTTTGAGGCTATCGCCGCTCCGAAAATGCGATGCAAAGGTACGAACATTTCCGAATGTGGCAAAATAAAATCACCATTTTTGGTGATAGACGTCTATGATATGGCTGTCTATCAACGTGTTGAAATAGCAAAAATGTTCTTGTGGTACATTTCTTACTGCTTGAATGCGAGACTTTTCTATTTTGTTTATAGTTATTTTGATGTTTCCTTATTCTCTCTGATTATTCGTGATGAAAGGTTACAATGCAAGCTTGACTTTCCCTAACGGGTAAGCCTATTGCTATGCGATACGACACAGGAGAGATCAGAAGATAAGGCTCAGGAGCACCCAAAGCCAATGTGCTGCAATGCCGGCACAAAGACCACCAATGGTGTGAGCCCCGATGGCTTTTCCGATGAGTTTCCGGTAGCCAAGGGAGTCGAGCATTGCGGTGTGGGTACTGAGGTATCCGCTCCAGCACATGCCCATGGCGGTGAATACGGCGATAGCATTGTTATTGATGATACCGGTATCAATAAAGGTAGGAACGAGGCCCAAAGCCGCTCCTACAGCGCCTAAGGCGGTGATGGGGAAACTCACCAAAGCTCCACTTTCGAAACCGAAGAGCCAGTAGAATACAAAGTTGATCTTATCAGCCAGCCAGGTGATGATAGGCACACCCTCATAGGCGGCGCCTGTGTATACACCTCCTTCGCCAGATGCGCCGAAAGTAAGCATCATGACGACAGTAGAGATACACAACACACCGGGAATGATGGCTACACCGATACCTACACCGCTCTTACCACCGTCAAGCATGGCATTGAGAAAGCGTTGAAAAATGCCGCCCTCGCTTTTGAAGGAGATGTTCTGCTCCGAACCGCCAGTGGCCTCGGTGACAGGACTATCAAGTTCGGGGTAGCTTTTGAGGGTGCTGTGCTGCATGATGCGTGTGGAAATGATACTTCCAAGGAAGGCGCCCACAAGGCCTACGAGAGCACCGCCGCCATAGCCTTTACCGGTCATAAACATCACTACCACGAGACCCATGCCAAAAGCAGTACCAAAATTGGTGAGAGAAACCAATTGATATTTCTTGAAGTATTGGGCGAAGTTGTTATCTTTGGCCAGCGAGATGATGGCAGGGTTGTCACTGAGGAAGGTCATCACGGCGCCTAGGGCTGCCACTCCAGGAAGGTTGTAGAGGGGCTTCATGAGGGGGCGTAGCAGATTCTCCAGCAGACGTACGACGCCGAATTCGGTGAAAAGCTTCGAGATGGCACCCATAAGCACGCAGACAGCCATGAGGTAGAATACAGTTTCAAGCAGCAGGTGATACGCTGTCTGCATGAAGGTATTGAGCATATGAGGCAAGGTCATCTTGTAGGCCAATAGACCGAAGAAGAGAAAGAAGATGGTGAGGAAGATGAGCGCCTCGAAGCTTCGACTAGTGGTGAACTTAAAGCGACGCAACTCCTTCTTGGGTGCATTCTCAATATGGTGATGGCTGAATACCTCGAAGGGATTCAAAACGCTGCGCAGCAGATTGTGGCGTTGTTTGTTGGAGTTCTGCTCGTCCATGATGGCTTATCTCTTAAACAATTTCTTAAAATCCATGGTCCATGTAGCACCCATATTGACGGTGAGAGACATGTTGGTGGTCTTGGTGCTGATGGTCTCGTCGTTGAGGTCGGCAACATAGGCGTGGAGACGTACAGACGGAGTGGGATAGTACTCGCATCCGGCACCTACTTTGGTGTAGCGATGATTGGCGGGCACCAGGTTGTCAATCATTGTGGCGCTGGCGAGATCTACCTCCGACTTGTTTTGTTCATAGCTGCTTTTGATGAAGAGGCACAGTTTTTCGTTCAAATGGTAGTTCCAGCGGAACACCATGCCAAAGTTCTTTCCCCAGTCATCAGTGGCGAGGGCGTGGTGCATGAGGTCTAGGTAGATATCCACCTTGCCGTCAGTGGAGACATAGCGTGTACCGAGGATGGTGAGGTTCATGTAGGCTCCTTTATCACGCTCTATCATGCTGGTACTCCAGAGGGTGCTGATGTGCCTGCCGAGGGTACCCATCCACTCAATATTGTAGGATAAAAGACCAGAATTCCAGTCGATAGCTTCGCCAGTAGCACGGCGGCTATTGACATATGGCGACTGTGTTACCTGTCCCACGAAGGTGTGTTGCCCGTTCTGCGTGGTGTAGGCAGCGGATGCTCCCAGTTGGAAGCAGTAGATGTTGTCCCAATAGGCGGAAGTGATGTATTCATCGATAGGAGGGGCATCGTACTCGTAGCCACCAACAGCCATAGCGTCTTTTCCGAAGCGTACACGGAAGTGGTCGGTGATCTGGTAGTTGAGCCATAAAAAGTCGGTATTGTCAAAGAAGTTGATGGTGCCTGCATCGGCTTTTAATCGCTGGCGAAAATGATAACTGAATTGGTTGCCCAAATTGCCGCCGAGGATTAGATTGAAGTACTTTCCGTGAATACCGTAGGGATAGCCAGGGTCTCCAACGGAGGTACCGTTGACATCAACGGTCTCGCGGTTCCATTCAATATCGGCCCGTGCTTCAAGCTTGAAAGTATTGAATACCTCGTTCCATGTTGTTTGAGCACGTAAAGTGTGCGAAAGGGTACATGTCAGAACGACAAAAACTGGTAAAAATAGTCTTGTTTTCAAATCGTTATAGTATTATAGATGATTCCTTTTAAAATGCAAATGTACGTTTTTTTTCTCTTCTGCAATAGATAGACCATATCGATGGGGAAACTTTTTTTCTGGCTGACACAATAAAGGTTTTCTTTTTTAGTTTTTGAATGAGTTTTTAGCCTCCTTAGTTCAACGGATAGAACGGAAGTTTCCTAAACTTTAAATGAGGGTTCGATTCCCCCAGGGGGTACGACAAGAAAGAAGCCCGACCTTAATGGTCGGGCTTCTTGGTTATAGACTTTTTCGCTGTCAATTATTATTTTTCAGCGAGTGCTTCTGCACTGCCCACTACGAGATCCTGATACTCTCTGAGACCTGTACCGGCGGGAATAAGGTGACCGACGATGACGTTCTCCTTCATACCCACGAGGGTGTCGCGCTTGGCGTTGATGGCAGCTTCGGTGAGCACCTTGGTGGTTTCCTGGAAGGAGGCAGCAGAGATGAATGAACGGGTCTGTAAGGATGCGCGGGTGATGCCCTGGAGCACCTGACGGCATGTGGCAGGATGGGCGTCGCGCGCCGTGACCAGTTTTTTGTCTTGACGTCGCAGTGATGAATTCTCATCACGCAAATCGCGGGCACTGATAATCTGACCCACAGAGAGGGTCTCACTATCGCCTGAATCTTCAACCACTTTCATGCCGAAGATATTGTCGTTGACATCGTTGAAGTCGATGCGGTTGACGAGGTCCCCTTCAAGGAAACGAGTGTCACCGGGATCCTCAATTTCGACCTTGCGCATCATCTGTCGTACGATGACCTCAAAGTGTTTATCATTGATCTTCACACCTTGTAGACGATAGACCTCCTGTACCTCATTAACGATGTATTCCTGCACCTTCATGGGGCCCTTGATGGCGAGAATGTCACTGGGCGTGATGGCACCGTCAGAAAGCGGCGTACCAGCCTTCACATAGTCGCTATCTTGCGCGAGAATCTGCTTGGAGGTGGGAATGAGGTAGGAGCGCTGTTCACCAGTCTTAGAGGTGATGGTGACCTCACGATTACCACGTTTGAGTTTCTTGGCAATGGAGACAATACCATCGACCTCGGCAACGATAGCGGGATCGGAGGGATTGCGCGCCTCGAAGAGCTCGGTGACGCGAGGTAGACCTCCCGTGATATCGCCAGCTTTGCCGAACGAACGCGGAATCTTCACCATGATATCGCCGGCGCGTAGCTCCTGACCCTGCTCGACGCCGATGTGTGCACCGACGGGAAGGTCGTAGACTTTGAGAATGTTGCCTTCCGAGTCCACAATGTTGAGGGTGGGATTCTTGGTGCGCTGACGGCTTTCGATAACCACCTTGTCCTGGAGACCCGTCTGGGCGTCGCTCTCAATGCGGAAGGTGACGTTTTCAATGACATTCTCGAAGGAGACCTTACCGGCCACATCGCTGATGATAACGGCGTTGTAAGGATCCCATTCAGCAATTATGTCGCCCTTCTGCAACTTGTCGCCAGCTGCTTTGTATAGTTTGGCACCATAGGGCAGCAGGGCGGAGAAGAGTGTGATGTCGGTGTTGGGATCGACGATACGCATCTCGGCACTACGGCCCATGACGACGTGGTAACTATTACCATCGTTGTCGCTGTAGGGCACCGAGCGCAACTCGTCAATGGCCAACAGACCATCGTATTTTGCTTGTAGGCTCGAAGCGGTACCAATGTTACCACCGGCCACACCACCGACGTGGAAGGTACGAAGGGTGAGCTGCGTACCGGGCTCGCCGATAGCTTGGGCGGCAATGACACCCACAGCTTCGCCTTTCTGCACCATCTTGCCGGTGGCCAGGTTGCGACCATAGCACTTGGCGCAGACGCCATGCTTGCTCTCGCAGGTGAGTACGGAACGTATCTCAACTTCTTCTATGGGCGACTCCTCAATCTTGCGACAAATCTCTTCGGTGAGCTCCTCACCGGCACGGGCGATAAGCTCGCCGGTCTGCGGGTGATATATGTCGTGGACAGAGGTGCGTCCAAGGATGCGCTCACCGAGGCTCTGTACGATATCTTCGCCTTTCTTCAGCGCAGTGGTGGGGAGGCCACGGAGGGTGCCGCAGTCTTCCTCATTGATGATAACATCGTGGGCTACGTCAACCAGTCGACGGGTGAGGTAACCAGCATCGGCAGTCTTAAGAGCGGTATCGGCAAGACCCTTACGTGCACCGTGGGTGGAGATGAAGTACTCGAGCACCGACAGACCTTCCTTGAAGTTGGAGATGATGGGGTTCTCGATAATTTCGTTGCCAGCGGCACCAGCTTTCTGAGGCTTGGCCATCAGACCACGCATACCGGAGAGCTGGCGAATCTGCTCCTTGCTACCACGAGCACCCGAATCGTACATCATGTAGATGGGGTTGAAGCCTTGATTGTCAGCTTTGAGCTGCTTCATGAGCGTCTCGGTAAGCTGGTTGTTGGTGTTGGTCCAAATATCGATGACGTGGTTATAACGTTCGTTGTTGGTGATAAGACCCATGGCATATTGTGCCATAACCTCTTCAACCTCCTCGTTGGCCTTAGCGATGAGCTGCTCCTTCTCGGCGGGAATGAGTACATCGCCCAAGTTGAAGGAGAGACCGCCACGGAAAGCCTGACGGTAACCCATGTTTTTGATGTCGTCAAGGAAGATGGCGGTGACGGCATTGCCGCATTGGGTGAAGATATCTCCGATGATGTCGCGCAGCGACTTCTTGCCCATCACCTGGTTGATGTAGCCATATTGTGTGGGTACCACCTGGTTGAAGATGACGCGACCAACGGTTGTGCGAAGACGGTTGGTCTTGATGTAGTGACCTTTGGCATCAACAATGGGGTTGCCGTCGCGGTCGCGTTTGATTTCAAACTCCGTGCGGCTGTGGAGTGCAATGTCGCTGGCACTCTCACAATCGATGTCGGTGAGCACTTTGCCCTTCTTGTCTTTGATGACTTCGGTGAAGGTGCGGTCGGTCTTAATATAAGTGTATTCGTCGAAACGATGGTCCTCGTCAAGCTGCACACTGATGCAGGCGTTGAGGTCGACACGACGTTCGTTGTAGGCGATAATGACCTCTTCGGCAGAGTAGAAACGCTGTCCCTCACCCTTGACGGTCTCGCTGTCGGTAGTGTGACGAGGCTTAGTCATATAGTACAGACCGAGCACCATATCCTGCGACGGCACGGTGATAGGAGCACCGTTAGCAGGATTGAGGATATTATGGGTGGAGAGCATCAGCAACTGCGCTTCAAGGATGGCAGCATTGCCCATAGGCACATGGACGGCCATCTGGTCACCATCGAAGTCGGCATTGAAACCCGTACACACCAGTGGGTGCAGACGGATGGCTTTGCCTTCCACCAAACGGGGCTGGAAGGCCTGGATACCTAAACGGTGCAGCGTAGGAGCACGGTTCAAGAGGATGGGATGACCTTTCAAGATGTTCTCCAAAATCTCCCACACTACGGGTTCTTTGCGGTCAACGATGCGTTTGGCGCTCTTGACAGTCTTCACAATGCCACGCTCTAAAAGTTTGCGGATGACATAGGGCTTGAAGAGCTCGGCGGCCATATCTTTGGGCAGACCGCATTCGTGCATCTTAAGTTCGGGACCTACGACGATAACCGAACGACCCGAATAGTCAACGCGTTTACCAAGAAGGTTCTGGCGGAAACGACCCTGCTTACCTTTGAGGGCGTCGGAAAGTGATTTCAACGCACGATTAGAGTCGGATTTGACACTCGACACTTTACGGCTATTGTCAAACAGCGAGTCCACAGCCTCCTGAAGCATGCGCTTCTCGTTGCGCATAATGACTTCGGGGGCTTTTATCTCAACGAGGCGTTTGAGACGATTGTTGCGGATGATGACACGACGATAGAGTTCGTTGATGTCGGAGGTGGCAAAACGCCCGCCATCCAGCGGTACCAGGGGACGCAGGTCGGGAGGAATGACGGGAATGATGCTCATAATCATCCACTCGGGACGGTTGTCCATGCCACGGGCCCGCATCGAACGTTGTGATTCGCGGAACGACTCGATGACGTTCAAGCGCTTCAAGGCCTCCTGTTTGCGCGCCACAGCTGTCTCGTGGGAGGCTTTGGCACGTAGCTCATAAGAAAGTTTATCAAGGTCTAGTTCGCAAAGCAGCGTGTAAAGTGCTTCGGCGCCCATGCCGGCAATGAACTTGTCGGGATCACTGTCGGCTAACTGGTCGTTGCCCTCGGGCAGCGAGTCTTTGATGTTGTAATATTCCTCCTCCGTGAGCAGGTCGAGTTTCTGTACGGGGTTGTCGTTCAATTTGGCACGGCCAGGCTGCAGAACGATATATTTCTCGTAGTAGATAACTTGATCAAGTTTCTTGGAGGGGATATTGAGTAGGGTGCCAATCTTATTGGGCAGCGAACGGAAGAACCAAATGTGGGCTATGGGTACCACCAACTCAATGTGTCCCATTCGCTCGCGACGCACCTTCTTCTCGGTCACTTCAACACCGCAACGATCACAGACGATGCCTTTGTAACGGATGCGTTTATATTTGCCACAATGGCATTCCCAGTCGCGCGTGGGTCCGAAGATGCGCTCGCAGAACAGACCATCGCGTTCCGGCTTATATGTGCGGTAGTTTATGGTTTCAGGCTTCGTTACCTCACCATACGAGCGACGCTTGATACTTTCGGGCGACGCCAGACTGATGGTAATCGAATTGAAATCGGTCTTTACCTGAGATTCTTGTTTAAAAGCCATATATCTTTTAATTTTGAATTTTGAATGTTGAATTTTGAGTGTGTGGATTCATAATTCAAAATTCACAATTCATAAATTAATCAAATGTTACCTCAAGGCCCAGACCACGAAGTTCGTGGACAAGGACGTTGAACGACTCGGGGATGCCGGGAACGGGCATGTTGTCACCTTTGACAATGGCCTCATAGGCTTTGGCACGACCCATGACATCGTCACTCTTGACGGTGAGCACCTCCTGAAGGACGTGCGAGGCACCGTAGGCTTCGAGGGCCCACACCTCCATCTCACCGAAACGCTGACCACCAAAGTTGGCTTTACCACCAAGGGGCTGCTGGGTGATGAGTGAGTAGGGACCAATGGAACGGGCATGCATCTTGTCGTCAATCATGTGATGCAACTTGAGGTAGTAGATATAACCCACGGTGGCAGGCTGGTCAAAGCGCTCGCCGGTCTCGCCGTCGTAGAGGTAGGTGCGACCATTTTCTGGCAATCCAGCCTCACGCATATAACCATTAATCTGCTCCAAAGTGGCACCATCGAAAATGGGAGTCTTGAAGCGTTTGTTGAGTTTCTTGCCAGCCCATCCCAGAACAGTCTCATAAATCTGTCCAAGGTTCATACGCGACGGCACACCAAGCGGGTTGAGCACAATGTCAACGGGGGTTCCGTCGGCCAAGAATGGCATGTCTTCCGAACGCACAATCTTCGAAACAATACCCTTGTTACCGTGACGACCGGCCATCTTGTCACCAATACGCAACTTGCGTTTCATGGCGATATAGACTTTGGCCATCTGCACAATACCACTGGGCAGGTCGTCGCCAACAGTGAGGGCAAACTTGTTACGCGTGAAGCGGCCCGAAATCTCGCGATACTTGATGTTGTAGTTGTTGAGCAACTCCTTGATAAGGGCGTTGGTGTCCTTGTCTGTGGTCCATTTGTTGGGGCTCACCTCGGTGTAGTCGATGTTCTTCAGGGTCTTGGCCGTGAATTTCACCTTCTTGGGGATGAGCTCTTCTCGGTGATTGGTATAGACACCATTGGAGGTCTTGCCAGTAAGGAGGATGAGGAGACGCGAAATAAGCTTGTCTTTCAGCTCTTCGCATTCAAAGCGATACTCCTCTTCAGGTTTGGCTAACAACTCCTTCTCTTTGGCACGGGCCTTGCGGTCACGCACCACACGAGCAAAGAGTTTCTTGTCGATGACAACACCCTGCATTGAAGGCGGCACCTTGAGTGAGGCATCTTTCACATCACCGGCTTTGTCACCAAAGATGGCTCGCAGCAACTTCTCCTCGGGAGTGGGGTCGGATTCGCCCTTGGGCGTAATCTTACCAATAAGGATGTCGCCCTCCTTCACCTCGGCTCCGACGCGAATGATACCATTCTCGTCAAGATCTTTGGTGGCGTCGTTACCCACGTTGGGAATATCGCGGGTGAGCTCCTCATTGCCGCGTTTAGTCTCGCGCACCTCAAGGGTGAACTCCTCAATGTGCACAGAGGTATAGATGTCCTCACGCACCACGCGCTCCGAGATGACAACGGCATCTTCGAAGTTATAACCCTTCCAGGGCATGAAGGCTACCATCATGTTGCGACCCAGGGCTAACTCGCCTCCTTGCGTTGCGTAGCCCTCGCACAGCACCTGGCCTTTCTTCACCTTGTCGCCCTTCTTGACGATGGGACGCAAATTGATGGCGGTGGAGTGGTTCGTGCGCTGGTATTTGGTGAGGTGATATTCTTTGACATCGTCGTCGAAGGAAACGAGACGGTCCTTCTCGGTACGGTTGTGGCGGATGACTATCTTGGTGGAGTCAACAAATTCCACCACACCGTCGGCTTCAGCGTTGAGCAGCACGCGGCTGTCGTGAGCCACGGCTTCTTCAATGCCTGTTCCTACGATGGGTATTTCAGGATTGAGCAGGGGCACAGCCTGACGCATCATGTTCGAACCCATGAGGGCACGGTTGGCGTCATCGTGCTCCAAGAAGGGAATCAGCGAGGCAGCGATGGAGGCAATCTGGTTCGAGGCAATGTCCATAAGGTCAATCTCCTCGGGACTCACAATGGGGAAGTCGGCCTGCCGACGTGCTTTGACTCGCTGCACCGTGATGTGACCATCCTCGTCTTGCGGCGTCGTGGCCTGCGCCACGGTCTTGTTCTCTTCAGCTTCCGCCGACAGGAAGATGGGAGGCTCGTTGAGCTGCACCTGTCCGTCGATAACACGCTGGTAAGGTGTCTCAATGAATCCCAACTCGTTAATCTTGGCATAAACACAAAGCGACGAGATAAGACCGATGTTGGGACCTTCAGGAGTCTCAATGGTGCAGAGACGTCCATAGTGGGTATAGTGCACGTCACGCACCTCGAAACCGGCACGCTCACGCGACAAACCACCAGGACCAAGAGCAGAAATACGACGCTTGTGGGTCAACTCGGCAAGCGGGTTGGTCTGGTCCATGAACTGGCTCAACTGGTTGGTACCAAAGAACGAGTTGATGACCGACGAAAGAGTCTTGGCGTTGATAAGTTCGGTGGGAGTGAACACCTCGTTGTCACGCACATTCATGCGCTCACGAATGGTACGGCTCATACGGGCCAATCCCACACCAAACTGGTTGGAGAGCTGCTCTCCAACGGTGCGAATGCGACGGTTCGACAGGTGGTCGATATCGTCTACTTCGGCTTTCTGGTTGATGAGCTCAACCAGGTATTTGATGATGGAGGTGATATCCTCCTTGGTGAGCACTCGGACGTCCTCGGGAACGTTAAGGTTAAGCTTGGTGTTGATGCGATAACGTCCCACGTCTCCCAAATCGTAACGCTTCTCCGAGAAGAAGAGCTTCTCTATGATGCTACGTGCGGTCTCCTCGTCTGGCGGCTCTGCGTTGCGAAGCTGACGATAGATGTACTCACATGCCTCTTTGGCATTGTTGGCAGTGTCCTTCTTGAGGGTGTTGTATATGACAGAATAGTCAATGCCGTCTTTGTCCTCAGTCTTGATGAGTATCGATTTTACATCCAGCTCCAGTATCTTTTCAATGTTCTCCTCGGTGAGCTCTACATCGCGCTCGATTACCACCTCGGTACGCTCCATCGAAACCACCTCACCGGTGTCCTCATCAACGAAGTCTTCTGTCCAGCTGTCAACCACACGGGCAGCCAACTGCTTGCCGATAACCTTCTTGAGGTTGTTGCGGTTTACCTTCACCTCCTCGGCGAGCTCAAAGATATCAAGAATGTCTTTGTCGCTCTCGTAACCAATGGCGCGGAGCAGGGTGGTGATGGGCAGTTTCTTCTTACGATCGATGTAGGCGTACATCACGTTGTTAATATCGGTCGTAAACTCCATCCACGAACCCTTGAAGGGGATGATACGGGCGGAATAGAGTTGGGTGCCGTTGGAGTGGAACTGTGTGCCAAAGAAGACACCAGGCGAACGGTGCAACTGCGAGACCACTACGCGTTCGGCACCGTTGATGACAAAGGTGCCTTTGGGCGTCATATAAGGGATCATGCCTAGATAGACATGTTGCTCGATGGTCTGGAAGTCCTCGTTCTCGGGGTCTTTGCAGCTGAGCTTCATTTTGGCTTTCAGCGGCACACTGTAGGTGAGACCACGCTCAATACACTCCTCTATGGTGTAACGAGGAGGATCGATGTAGTAATCCAGAAATTCAAGCTCAAAATTGTTTCGCGCATCCGTGATGGGAAAGTTCTCTTTGAACACTTTGAAGAGGCCTTCGTCCAAACGGTTGTCGGGGTTGGTCTCGATTTGGAAGAAATCTTTGAACGACTTCACCTGGATATCAAGAAAATCCGGATAGTCGAACTTTCTTACCGACGCGAAATTAACAACGGTGGGTTCTTTTTTTGCCAAGGGACTAAATGGTTAATCGTGTGATATAACTAATCGCTAGTGCTGGGGGAGTAGCCTGTTAGGCTTCAGAAGGATCGCTGCTGCGTGGCTATTGTATTCCACGGCAACAAGGAATAGGCACTCCGGTCTTCGCCGGAGGCCCTATTCCTCGTGATTTTGAGAAGGTTGGGTTTACCTTACTTGATCTCGATTTCGGCACCAGCCTCTTCGAGGGCTTTCTTCAGGCTCTCAGCCTCATCCTTCGAAACACCTTCCTTGACGGGCTTGGGGGCGTTGTCAACGAGCTCCTTCGACTCCTTAAGACCGAGGGAGGCCATGTCCTTAACAGCCTTCACAACGCCAAGTTTCTTGGTCTGATCGGGCACACCTTTCAGAATGACGTCAAAGGAGGTCTTCTCCTCTGCAGCGGCAGCAGCGCCAGCGGCGGGAGCGGCAACGGCAACGGCGGCGGCGGCGGGCTCAATGCCGTATTCCTCTTTCAGGATGTCAGCAAGTTCTTTTACTTCTTTAACGGTAAGGTTAACCAGTTCTTCAGCGATAGCTTTGATGTCTGCCATGACTTTATTGTTTTTAAATGTTTTACAAATTTGTTTTTTAATTATTGGGCTTTTTTAAGGGAGCTACCCCTGTCTATTGGTTTTTGTTGCGTGCGTTATGCGCGTTCCTCCAAAGTTTTCAGCACACCAGTGATGGTATTGCCTGCCGATTGAACCTGCGAGACGACGTTCTTGATGGGCGACTGCAGCAGGGCAACGATATCGGCAATGAGCTCGTTCTTGGACTTGATGTTGACAAGTGCATCGAGGTTCTCGTGGCCGATGTAGAAACACTCCTCAACATAGGCACCTTTGAGAATGGGCTTCTCAGCTGTCTTCTCAGCAGTACGATAGTCTTTGATGAGTTTGGCAGGGGCGTTGTTGGTGTTCGAAAGCATTATGGCGGTCTCACCCTTGATCACCGGGAAGAGCTCGGAATAGTCGAAGCCCGACTTCTCCATAGCTTTGATGAGAAGAGTGTTCTTTACAACTTCCAGCTTCACCTCTTTGCGGAAGGCGGCACGACGCAGTTTGCTGGTCTGCACAGAGTCCAAGCCTCCAATGTCTGCAATGTACAGATTGGCATACGACTTGATCTCTTCACACAACGCGTCGATGTGCTGGTCTTTCAGGTCTTTTCTCATAATGTTTCTGTAAAAAGGTTAATTGGGGGGGTTAGAGGGTGGCGGCTTTGGTGTCAACTTTCACTCCAGGACTCATGGTGCTGCTGATGGCGATGCTCTTCACATACGTACCTTTGGCGGCACTCGGTTTGAGTTTCATGATCATCTGAAGCACCTCGCGGGCGTTCTCAACAATCTTCTGGTCGTCGAATGAACACTTCGCAACGGCTGTGTGGATGATACCAAATTTGTCAACCTTGAAGTCAATCTTACCGGCTTTGGCTTCCTGCACGGCTTTGCCCACTTCCATGGTCACAGTGCCAGTCTTGGGGTTCGGCATCAGGCCACGGGGACCCAATATACGTCCCAAGGCACCAATCTTAGGCATGCAGTTGGGCATGGTGATGATAACATCAACATCGGTCCAGCCTTGCTTGATCTTGTCGATGTATTCGTCCAGGCCGTAGTAGTCGGCACCGGCGGCTTTGGCTTCTTCCTCTTTCTCGGGGGTGCAAAGAACGAGAACACGAACGGTCTTACCCGTGCCGTGAGGCAGGGTGACACTGCCGCGCACCATCTGGTTGGCCTTGCGGGGGTCTACACCAAGGCGCACGTCGATGTCAACAGAAGCGTCAAATTTGGTGAAGGTGATCTTCTTGACGATGCTGACGGCTTCTTCGAGCGTGTAGGCTTTGCTACCATCGAATTTGGCAACGGCCTCTTTTTGTTTTTTGGTAAGTTTTGCCATTGTTGTTGGTTTTGTGTGGTCACCGCACGTTCGCTTGCGCTACTGGTGCTACCACGGTTGTTGTTTTTACTTCGTAAGCGGATTTTCACCTGTTACGGTGATACCCATGCTGCGTGCCGTACCGGCCACCATGCTCATGGCACTCTCAACAGTGAAACAGTTGAGGTCCGGCATCTTGGCTTCGGCAATCTGGCGCACCTGATCCCAGGTGACAGAGGCTACCTTCACTCGGTTGGGCTCGCCAGAACCTTTCTGAGCTTTGGACATCTCTTTCAACTGGACAGCAACAGGAGGGGTCTTGAGTACAAAATCAAAGGACTTGTCCGTGTACACAGTGATGATCACAGGCACCACTTTGCCTGCCTGATCCTGCGTACGGGCGTTGAACTGCTTGCAGAACTCCATGATGTTCACACCCTTGGCACCAAGAGCTGGTCCAACGGGAGGCGCGGGGTTCGCAGCACCACCTTTGATTTGCAATTTAATCAATCCTGCAACTTCTTTTGCCATTGAATTAAATTTTAAGTAAGGTTAGTTGATCGTGTTTTACTGCTCTTTCTCTACCTGCGAAAAACTGAGCTCAAGAGGAGTCTTGCGACCGAAGATCTTGACCGTAACTTTCAATTTCTTCTTCTCCTCATTCACCTCTTCCACAAGGCCTGTGAAGCTGTTGAAAGCACCATCGATCACTTTGACGCTCTCTCCAACAATGAAGCGGTCCATGTTGTCGGCTCCATCAAGCTGCTCATCCATCTTGCCGAGGATGCGGTTGATCTCTGCCTGACGCATGGGTATCGGCTTCCCCTCGCGTTCGCGGAGAAAGTCTAGAACATTCGGAAGATTCTGGATGACGGGAATAATCTCATCGCGCAAGTTGGCCTCGATAATCACGTAGCCAGGAAAATAGTTACGCTCCTTGACTACTTTCTTGCCGTTGCGGATGGCCACCACCTGCTCGGTAGGAATAAGCACAGTCGGCACATCGTTACTCCAGCCTCGTTTGGCCATCTCGCTCTCAATGTACTCTTTGGCTTTCTTCTCCTTGCCGCTGATGGCTCGGACGACATACCATTTTTTTTCCTGTTGTTCCATTGCTTCTTGCACAGTATAAGGACAGTGAAAAAATAAACTCAATCTCTTCTCTGCCAATCGCCGGGAGGTCTTAGGCGTGGGTCTCAAAAAATGGATTTGGGAAGCAAGACACCCGCCGCAATACGACAACCCCCTTAGCCGAGGAGATGATAAAAGTTTCCAAGTAATCCCTTCCACCCGCCAGACTGAACACCGAATACGATGTCCATGGCGAAAACGATAAGGGCAATGATGATAGAGGCTACCGCAACGACAACAGCGCTGCTCTGCAACTCCTTGAATGTGGGCCACGACACTTTATGCATCAGCTCGTCGTAGCTGGACTTCACATATTCACCAATCTTTGACATGGTTGTAATTTATTTTTGCAGGGGCAGAGAGAATCGAACTCCCAACTACGGTTTTGGAGACCGTCATTATACCATTTAACTATGCCCCTATTAGAGACGCTGTTTGTGCAGCGTCTCTATTTAGGATTGAAATTATTCAATGATCTTGGTCACCTGACCGGAACCAACGGTACGGCCACCTTCGCGGATAGCGAAACGGAGGTTCTCGTTCAGAGCGATATCGTTGATC
>CACZRR010000009.1 GCA_902783595.1 uncultured Bacteroidota bacterium | reverse complement strand
TTCGAGGATGCCGATGACCTTCATGACCTTGCGGATCGTCTCGGTGTCGGCCTGGCGTAGGGAATAGGGGATGCGCTGCAGTTCGGCGCTCTCGCACTCGATACCTTTCTGCTCGAGCATCTTCACCATGTTGCCGAAGTCCTCGTAGGCGGTGTAGAGGGTGAGGTATTCGTCATCGACCTCCATCTCTTCCAGGCCACCGTCGATGAGTTCCATCTCCAGTTCCTCGACGTCCATCTCGGGTTTGCGGGGGATGACGAAGACGCCCTTACGGGTGAAGAGGAAGGCGAGGCTGCCGTTGGTTTCCAGGGTGCCGCCGTTCTTGTTCATGATGGCCTTCACGTTGGCCACGGTGCGGTTGTTATTGTCGGAGAGGGCCTCGATGAAGAGGGCAATGCCGTGGCTGACGTGGCACTCGAACGTGAGTTCCTGCATCTGAGCGGCATCCTTGTCGTTGGCCTTGTTGATGGAGCGCTGGAGGGTATCCTTGGGCATGTTGCATCCGCGGGCGTTCTGTACGAGCAGACGCAGACGGGGGTTGCTGTCGGGATCGGGGCCACCTTCGCGCACGGCGATGGCTACCTGTTTCAGAATGTTGCTCCACTGTTTCGAGCGTTTGGCATCAGCAGCGCCTTTGGCTCTCTTAATTTTAGACCATTTGTTGTGTCCTGACATAATAATTAATGTATTTAGTTTATAAAATTGTTTATTTGGTTTTCCATTGTATGTAGGTGATGGGCATTCCCTGTTCGAGGAACATACGCTCATAGAACGTCTGTGTGAGCTTGGCCTCTCCCTTGTAGGCGGTGTTGTAGAGGTCGTTTGTGCTGACGAGCACCTCGACGTCGCGCTGAGGCAGCACCTCGTTGAGGGTGTAGTCGTAGAGCTCCTGCGAGTCGGTCTTGAGGTGCAACACGCTATGTGGTGCCAGGAAGCGGGCGTAGGTGTCGAGGAAACGGGGTGCCGTGAGTCTCTTGTTGGGCTTCTTCGGCTGCGGGTCGCAGAAAGTGATCCATATCTCGTTCACCTCGCCGGCATCAAAGAAACGGTCGATGAGCTCGATGTGTGTGCGTATGAATGCCACATTGCCCATCTGTTCCTCCACGGCCGTCTTGGCGCCGCGCCAGAGGCGAGCGCCCTTGATGTCCACCCCTATGTAGTTGCGTTCGGGGTGTATGCGTGCCAGTGCTACGGTGTAGTCGCCCTTGCCGCATCCCAGCTCAAGGGTGATGGGGTTGTCGTTGCCGAAATGCTCATGCCAACGGCCGCGGAGAGGGAATCCCTCTTTCTCCAGCTGGTCGAAGCTCACCTGGAAAAGATTGGGGAAGGTGAGGTTTTCGGCGAAACGTTGCAGTTTGTGGTGACCCATTGGGAGTTTGTGGTTCGGAAATTAGAGTTCTTTGATGACGATATCGCCGTCGTACCAGCTCTTGATGTGGTTGTATAGAGCTTCTGCCTTGGTGCGTGTGGGAGCGCTGCCCATGCTGACGTAGAACATCTCGTTCTTCTCGATGATGTAGGCGTCGCACCCTTGTTCGTGCAAGAAAGCTGTCATCTTGGCTGCCGTGTTCTTGTTGAGGTAGAACCCTGCCACGATGTCGAATCCCTGCTTGCTTTCCTTCTCGACGTAGACATAGACGGGATTATCTTTCGTGTCCTTCTTGGCGTCGGTGCGCTGCTGACGTGCCGCGATGGACTCCTGTTCCTGCTGCTTCACCTGCTGCACCTCTTCGGCGCTGTAGTTGTCGCTGCCGGGTTCCAGACCCAGTTCGTCAATCAGTTGGTCGAGCATCTCGTCGAGCGCGATATCGTTCATCAGTTCGCCCTGCACCACTGTGCGAGCCTTACCGGCGTAGGTAATCTTCAGCCATGGTTCGGCGTTGCGGTAGATGTAGTCATCATAGGGTATGAAGCGCTGCACCGCCATGCGAGGTCCGAGGAGCGTATTGAGGCGTTGTTCGGCATACTGGCGTACGCGATCCATCATAGGCACGCGAACTCCCGCATAGTTGCGGTCGGCCAGGAATGCGTTGATGTACTCGGTCATATTAATGCACACGAGATCTCTGTTGCTGGCTATCTCGCGCTCCGAATAGTCGATCATATCGGGGTTGAAGCTGAAGGGCCATACCGTGGGCACATCGAGATGCTGCGTGTCGTCGATGGCTGTCGGTGTCTGCTGCGGTTGACGGTTCATTCCAAAGAAATAGTAGGCTGTTCCGCCGAGCACCACGAGTGCTGCCAACAGCAGCCAGAGTGCCTTGTGCGACTTGTGGTCTTTCTCGTCGTTCTTCTTTGCTGCCTTGCGTGCCGCCTTTTCCTCTGCCTTACGGCGTGCTTCCGCTTCCTTCTCTGCGGCCATACGCTCTGCCTCTTTCTCTTCTTCTCTGCGTCTTGCTGCCTCGGCCGCCTCTCTCTCTGCTACTGCCTGTTGTGCCGCCGCCCGCTTGTCGCCTTCGGCCAGACGTGCTGCTGCCAGAGCCTCCAGTGCTGCCGTGCGTTTGGAAGTTCTCTGGAGATCCTTCTCCACCTGCTCTTCGGCGCGCTGCATCAGCTCGTTCTCGCGTTTCTCTGCCTTGATGCGTTCCTCTTCGGCCTTGCGCTCGGCTTTGCTTAGCGCCGCCTCTGCCTGGCGACGTTCCTCGCTTTCGCGTTTGGCACGTTCTTTGGCTGCGCGAGCCATCTCCTTCATCCTTTCCTTCTCTTCGCGTGCCGCCGCCTTCTCGCGCTCCTTAGCCTCGCGGGCTTCTCGTTTGAGTTCTTCCTTCGACTTGGGCATCTGGTCGAGTTGGCGCAGCGATGCCTGCCACTCGTCCTCCTCGGCGGTTTTCGAAGGCTGTGCTTCGGGTTCCGGCGTAGGTTCCTCCTTGTGTTCTTCCTGCGGTGCGGGCTCCGGAGCGGGAGCGGGTGTTGGCTCGGGCACAGGCGCGGGAGCCGGAGCTGTTTCGAACTGTGCGAAGGGATCGTCGGCGTCACTGTGGTCGTAGGTCTTCACATTGGTGATGGCCACTTCGCCTGTCGATGACGCCTCGATGATGTGCTTATCGTTGACGGCAAAAGAGAAAGTGTCCTGTCCATACGACAGTGTGCCCACTTCGCCGAACTGGTGGCTGCCTGTGCGCTTCACCTTGTCGATGAGTGCGTCGAGGTAGTTGTTCCACATCTGGCGTGCCACGTCGTTCGATACGCATTCGCGCTGTGCTATGATGGGCGTCATTGTGTCGGTGCCATCTGTCTGCGTTGAGAAGCGTACGGCACGTGTGGCGGGGTAGTAGATCTGGCTGGCGGTGTCGTGGTGTGGTGGTTGCTCGACGCTGTCGAGGGTGCCTATGCCGGGCAGTACTATTTTTTCTCCTTGATGGATAAGTTCAACGATAAGGTCTGTTATATTCATAGTGTTTTAACGATTATCTGTTTTGCAGGTAGCGTTCTGCTGCTGCGAGGTCGTCGGGGGTGTCGATGCCGATATTGGCCATTGCTGTGTCGCACACGTAGATGGCGAATCCTGCTTCGAGCCATCGCAGCTGTTCCAGTTTCTCGCTCTCCTCCAGTGTGCCGGGAGCCAGCGCGCAGAGTGTGGCGAGGGTGTCGGGACGGAAGGCGTAGATGCCCACGTGCTTGTAGTAGGAGCCCTGAGCGAGCCACTCGCCGACGTCGACGCCGCGGCGGTAGGGCAAAGGTTGGCGGCTAAAATATAGTGCGTTGCCAGTGGCGGCGCACACCACCTTGACGTTGTTGGGTGACAGCAGTTCGTCGGTGGTGCCGATGGGGGTACGCAGCGTCGCTATCTTCACCTCCTGGTGCTGGGCGAAGCACTGTGCCAGGCTTTGCAGCTGCTGGGGTTGCACGAACGGCTCGTCGCCCTGCAGGTTGATGACCACGTCGTAGTGCTCGCCCTGTGCTGCCAGCGTTGCCGCCACCTCGCCACAGCGGTCGGTGCCGCTGCGGTGTGACGACGACGTCATCATGGCACTTGCCGGGCCAAACGTGGTGTGCATGTGGTTGAGGATACGCTCGTCGTCGGTAGCCACCACAGCGCGGTCGATTCCCTCAGTGGCTGCTGCCGTATGATAGACATAATCGATGATTGGCTTGCCGCCAAGTAGGGCCAGGGGTTTGCCAGGGAAGCGTGTCGAGGCGTAGCGTGCCGGTATTACTGCCAGGGTTTTCATTCAGTGTTGCTGTTAGCGGTTGTCGGTATGGAAGAGGCTGTTGAATTCGGCGTCAATGCGGTTGATGACGAGGCCGAGGTCTTCGCGGCGTTCCACGAAGTCGAGCTCGTCGGTGTCAACGACGATAATCTTACCTTCATAGCTCTCTGCCCACTGCTCGTAACGGTTGTTGAGGTTGGAGAGGTAGTCGAGGCGTATGCCGTTCTCGTATTCGCGGCCGCGCTTCTGAATGTGGCGGATAAGGGTAGGCACATCGCCGCGCACGTAGATGACCAAGTCGGGCTGCGGGAGGAACGACTGCATGAGTTCGAAGAGCTTGGTGTAGGTGGTGAGGTCGCGACTTGTCATGAGCCCCATGCTCTGCAGGTTGGGGGCGAAGATATACACATCGTCATAGAGCGAGCGGTCGCGGATAAAGTCCTCCCCCGTTTCCTTCAGTGCCGCCAACTGGCGAACGTTGGCGTAGAGCGACTGCACCATCATGTTGAAGGACCAGCGCCGCATGTCCTCATAGAAGCTATTCAAGTAGGGATTCTCCTCCGAGGGACCATACACGGCCTTGTAGCCATAGTGACGTGACAGAAGCTTGGTGAGTTCCGTCTTCCCCGATCCGATATTTCCCGATATTGCTATCTGCATATTATTTCGTATTCTTCAAATAGTGCCATAATGCTGATATAGAACGTCCTGTACGTTTTTTCAGCACCCATTTAGAAAAGCAAATATACACATTTTTGGTTACAATAATAAAAAAAACGTAAATTTGCACACTCTTTCTTCCCGTCGTTGTTCGCACTGCGACAGGTTGATGTGTCATAATATCAGAATGTTATGCAGAATATTGACAACCTTGACGAATTGATAAAAATGGCTCTTGCCGAGGATATCGGTGACGGCGACCATTCGACGCTGGCTTGTATTCCCCCCACTGCCTTTTCGGCCGCCAAGATGGTAGCCAAGCAGGATGGCATCCTCTGTGGTGCCGATGTGGCAGTACGAGTGTTCCATATCGTCGACGCCACCCTCGTAGTCACCCTCCTCAAACACGATGGCGACCCCGTCTTCAAGGGTGACCTCATCCTCACCGTCGAGGGTCATAGCGGCTCCATCCTCACCGCCGAGCGCACCGCGCTGAACTTCATGCAGCGCCTGAGTGGCATCGCCACCGAGACGCACAAGATGGTGGCCATGCTCGAGGGGTTGCACACCCGCTTGCTGGACACCCGCAAGACGACGCCCAACATGCGGCTGCTGGAGAAATATGCCGTCGCCTGTGGTGGCGGCACCAACCACCGCATCGGCCTCTACGACATGGTGATGCTCAAGGACAACCATATCGATTTCGCCGGTGGCATCGAGGCTGCCATCGACCGCACCCACCAGTACCTCAAGGAGAAAGGCAAAGCGTTGAAGATAGAGATCGAGGTGCGTGACCTCGACGAGCTGCAGCGTGTGCTCGACCACGGCGGCGTGGACCGCATCATGCTCGACAACTTCGACGTAGCCACACTGCGTGAAGCCGTGCAGCGCATCGGCGGGAAGTATGAAACCGAGGCCAGCGGCGGCATCACTGACCAGACGCTGCGTGCCTATGCTGAGACGGGGGTCGACTTCATCTCCGTGGGTGCCCTCACTCACCATATCAAGAGTCTCGACATCTCCCTGGTAAAGAGATAGATGAACACCCAAGCCTATATCCGTCTTTGGAGCGGACGCCTGCGCCGGCAGGCGCGCCACCTGCTGTACAAACGCTGGGTGCGATTGTTGCTCTACTACGCCTACCATGTGTCGCTTCCTGGGGGCAAGAAGGTGCCTATCTACCATGTGCTGAGCTACTTCTTCGTCTCATCCTTCGGCGGTGGCGGCATCATCACCCAGCATGCCAAAGCACTCGCCTACTCATTCCTGGCGGCTATGCCACCGTTGCTGATCTTCTTTTTCTCCCTCATCGCCTACTTCCCCGTCGACGGTCTGCAGGACGAGCTGCTGGCCAACCTCGACGGCATCATGCCAGGCAAGATCATGGGGCCTCTCTCCGAGACCATCAACGACATCATGAGTCACAAGCACTCCACGCTCCTCTCGATAGGTTTCATCACCTCCATCATCTTGGCTGCCAACGGCATGAACGGCTTCATCCTCTCGCTTAACTTCTCCGACAAGAGCATCGAGCGGCGCCCCTTCTTCCAGCGTTTTCTGATCTGCATCGCGCTGGTGTTCATTCTCTATCTTCTTGTCGTACTGGTATTGTGCCTCCTCATCGGCCACAAACAGCTGCTGCATCTCATCTTCAGCCAGGGATGGCTCCCCGACACAGCGGCCAACACGCTGATGTTCAACATTGGTCGTTGGCTGTTGCTGACGCTGGCGGCACTGACAGCCATATCCATCATATACTATTGGGCGCCGGTAAAGAAGCAGCGCGTGGGCTTCTTCTCTCCCGGCTCCGTACTGGCCACCGGCATGTTCTTCGTGCTTTCGTGGGGTTTCAGCCTCTATATCAACAATTTCAGCCGCTACAACCTACTCTACGGCTCCATCGGCACACTGCTGCTGCTGATGCTCTGGGTCTATTTCAGCTGCATCGTCCTGCTGGTGGGTTACGAGCTGAACATCAGCATCTACAACGGCAGCCTGCTGGTCAAGAACCGCGCCGCCAAGCGCGAACTCAAAGGAAGAATACAAATTTTCAAAGATGATAATACAGAAAAAACACGGCAAGGTGGTGGCAGGTGATGCCGCCGCGACAGAGAAGTTCAAGATGGTTGCCAAAACGATGGTCAGCCTCGAAGATGTGCTCGCCGACGAGCTGCGTGCCCTCGGTGCCGAGAACATCACGGTGCTCAACCGCGCCGTCGAGTTCGAGGGTGACATGCGCCTGCTCTATCGCGCCAACTACTGCTGCCGCACGGCGCTGGCCATCCTCAAGCCTTTCGCGCAGTTCGACGCCGCAGACAACGACGAGCTCTACGACAAGGTCTACCGCATCGCTTGGGAGAAGATCCTCAACGTCGACGGTACCTTCATGATCGACAGCACCACCAGCGGCGAGGTGTTCACACACTCCTACTATGCCGCCCTGAAGACCAAGGACGCCATCGTCGACCGCTTCCGCCGCAACTTCGGCAAGCGTCCCAATATCGACACCGAGAACCCCGACTACAAGCTCAACCTGCATATCCGCGACACCCATGTCACGCTGCTCCTCAACGCCAGCGGCGACTCGCTGCACAAGCGCGGCTACCGCCAGGGCGTCGGCATTGCCCCCATCAACGAGGTCCTCGCCGCCGGACTCCTCAAGCTGGCCGGCTGGGATCCAACTCACAACTCGCAACTCGCGACTCTCAACTTCTACGACCCCATGTGCGGCTCCGGCACCATGCTCATCGAGGCCGCCATGGCCGCCAACAACATCCCCGCACAGTACTACCGCACCGGCGGTTTCGGATTTATGCGGTGGAAAGAGTTCAACCTCGGCGAGTGGAAGAGCGTCAAAGCCGAGGAAGACCGCAAGATCGGCGCCTTCGACTTCGAGGGTGAGATCTGGGGCAACGACATCGACGAGCAGGTCATCATGCAGTGCGAGCGCAACCTGCAGCACACCAAACTGCACCACGACGTCATGCTCCACATCGGCGACTTCGCCGACCAGGAGCCTCCGGAGGGCAAGACCCTTATCGTCACCAACCCGCCCTACGGCGAGCGCATCAAGGTCGAGGACCTCAACGCAATGTATGAGAAGCTCGGCGACACCTTCAAGCAGAAGTACGGCAAGGATTGCGACGTGTGGCTCATCACCTCCGACTTCGAAGCCATGAAGCACATCGGCCTCCACCCTTCGAAAAAGATTCCCGTGCAGAACGGCTCCCTCGACTGCCGCTTCCTCCACTTCGAACTCTACGACGGCTCAAAGAAGGCAGCCAAGAATGCTGACCACAGCCTCGATTAAACAGGCAGCACTCGCCGTAGGCTTCGACGACTGCGGCGTTGCTGCCGCAGCAGCGCTGAGCGACGAGGAGTACCCGCTGCGCGAATGGCTCCGCCGCGGCTGGAACGGTGATCTCGACTACATGGAGCGCAACGCCGACAAGCGTATGGATCCACGCCTGCTCGTGCCAGGCGCCCGCAGCGTCATCTGCTGCGTCAGCGCCTACCCTCCTCCCTCCTCTCGGGGGGGCGTCGCCGCTTACGCCCGACATCGCGACTACCACAAGGACATCAAGGCCATGTTGTTCGCCTTGATGCAGAAACTCGGCATCGAAGGTCGCGCCTTCTGCGACACGGCACCCATCAGCGACAAGCATTGGGCCGCACGTGCCGGCCTCGGCTGGATAGGGCGCCACACACTGCTGGTGACGCCGCACTGGGGCAGCTGGGTCAACCTCGGCGAGATCGTCACCGCCGAGGAGTGTGACAGCTATGCCTCTCCCCTTCCCTCCTCCTGCACCTCCTGCAACCTATGTGTGGAGGCCTGCCGCAACGGTGCCATCGCCGCGGAGGGTGCGCCGATGATTGATGTGCGGCGCTGCACGGCTTATTACACCACCCACCACCCGCGTCCCATGCCCGCCGACCTCTCCGACGGAGGCTACTCGCTGGGATGTGACCTCTGCCAGCTGGCGTGCCCCTTTAACCGATAAAAACAGGTCGGAGGGGTGTGGTTGCCGACCTTGACGAGGTATACGCCGTTCGGCATGACTGCCGTCGTATGGCTGTGCGTAGCGGCGATCACCTCGCGGCCCATCATGTCGTATACACTCATCAACAGGCCTTCGACGCCGCGCACCACGATGCTGCCGCCCATGGTGTAGATGCTCATGTCACGGGTATCCACATCGTCGATGCCCTGTGTGTCGCTGAAGGTGGCGGTGAGGGTCATGTTGCTGCTCGCCATGATGGTGTGGGTGGCGTCGGTATTGTTGTCGCTCCAATGCAGGAAATAGTATCCCGCGTTTGGCGTCGCTTCGGCCACAAGCCCGCAGCCCTCGGGCACCGTGAGGGAGGTGATGTCAACACCAAGAGGATAGAATGCCACGCCGGTGATCATCTCGTCCTCGAGAATTGTTTTTTGGGGGTCAGGAGATGCGAGAAGATGGGAGCGGACTGGGAGCGGACTGGGAGCGGACTGGGAGCGAGGTTGGTGGAGACACTGGGAATGAGCGCATTACGTATTGTTAAAATTTTATTAAAAAAATGCGACATATTTTTGGGGGAAGGGCAATAAAGGATGGTGTGGGCCGTTAGGGGTGTGCTATGAGAAACAACAATCGTTTTATGCGGGCGGACTTGTTGCACAGCCACGGTGCGGCGTTGCGCTTCCGGCGTTTCTGCCGGAGGGGATGGGCCGTGCTGGCTACGCTGCACCGCGAGGTGACCATCGGACACCTTGCCGCTCGCGTTGCCGACAGCAGCATGGCCAAGGGCGGCGTCGCCGTGGTGGCTGGCGTACTGCTGATGCAGGGGCCGTTGCTGGCGCAGAGCGACGAGGGCCGCGAGGGGCACACGCTCCCCGAGGTGACCATAAGTGTGGTTGCCGACAGCCTGACGTCCACGACGGAGCCTGCTGCCGTACTTACGGCGTCCGATTTCAACCAATCTTCCATTCACACCATTGCCGACCTGGTGGCGCAGCTGCCTGGGGTGGACCTGCGGCTGCGTGGCGGTGGCGACGTGCAGGGCGACCTGTCGATGCGAGGGGGCACCTTTGACCAGATGCTGGTGCTGCTGAACGGCGTGGACCTCACCGATGCCCAGACGGGACACCTGACACTCGACATCCCCATCGATATCACCATGGTGGAGCGGGTGGAGCTGCTGACACCTGCCGACTGTCTGGCGCGGGGCTTGTCGGCCTTCTGTGGTGCCGTGAACCTCGTGGTGTGCGACACCTACCGCGACCGTCTGCTTGCCGAGGTGCGTGGCGGCAGCTACGGTACGCTTGATGCCGCCCTGCTGGCCGGCACGACGACGGGTGCTTGGGCGCTGACCACTGCCGCTGCCGTGCACCGCAGCGACGGCTACCGCGCCAATACCGACTACGGCCACGGCAGCCTCATGCTGCAGGCCTTGCGCCACGGCGAGAATAGCGACTGGCACCTGCAGGTTGGCGGGCAGACGAAGAGCTACGGCGGCGCAGGCTTCTATAGCAGCCGCTACCCCGACCAGTACGAGAGCACGAAGACGCTGACAGCCTCGGTGAGCAATCAATGGCGTTTACAGCGCTTCACCCTCCACGTTGCCGCCTACGGCCGTATGCACAGGGACCATTTCGAGCTGTTTCGCGACGGCTACGTAGACAGCGTGCCCGCATGGTACGGGGGCCACAACGAGCATCTGAGCCGCCTGGGCGGTGTGACGCTGAGGGGCATGATGCCGCTGTGGCGCGGCGTGGTGACGGCAGGAGCAGGCCTGCGCCACGAAAGCATCTGGAGCACCGTGCTCGGCGAGGAGGACAGCACGCTGTCCGGCCCCTATGATCATGCGGGGAGCCGCACAGCATTGACGATGCATGGAGGCTACCGTGTGCGCCTGGGGCGCCTCACCGCCGAAGGCACACTGCTGGGCAGGTACAGCGACCGTTTCGGCGGCGACTACGGATGGGCGGCGCAGCTGCAGTACCGGATGTTGAAAGTTGTGGTGGCGCGAACGTTCCGTCAGCCCACCTTCACGGACCTCTACTACCGCAGTGTTACCCAGGTGCCGAATGCCGCGTTGGGTGCGGAGAGCAGCACCACGGTGGAGGCTACGCTGAGCAGCGCCTACCGGTGGAGGCGTAGTGACCTGCGCTTGAGCGCCACGGGCTATTACCGTGCCGGCGACGACATCATCGACTGGGTGCGCCGCGAGGACGAGGAGGTGTGGTACTCGATGAATCACACGGAGGTCGACGCCATGGGTGTCGACATGAGTGGCTGCTGGACACTTGCGCCTTTCGTTGTGCGCATGTCCTATTCGCTGTGTCATGTAGCTGCCGACGCGGGGTCGTGGATCTCGGCCTACGCCTTAGACTATCTGCGCCACAAGGCCGTGGTGAACATAGGCTTGCGGTTGTCCGATTTCAGCATCCATCTGGGCGCCAGCTACCGTTACCGCGATGGCGAGTATGTAGAAGGTGACGAGGTGAGGCGCTATGGCGGCGTGGTGCTCTGCGAGGCACGCATGGACTACCGCATTGGCCATGTCACACTGTTTATGGAAGGTCACAACCTGCTGGACAGGGTGTGGAGGGACCATGGCGGCGTGCCGCAAGCGGGTGTCACGGCGAGTGGTGGCGTCAGGGTGGAGATATGACATTGGCACATTATTTGCAGGGGGGATAGAGGTTTTAGAAGATTTAGATTATTTAGAAACTTTAGATATTTTTGACTATGGAAGGTAAACTCAATGTGCAGACCGAGAATATATTTCCGGTCATCAAGAAGTTCCTCTATTCGGACCACGAAATCTTCCTGCGCGAGCTCATCAGCAACGCCGTCGACGCTACGCAGAAGCTGAAAACTTTAAGCACTCGTGGCGACTTCAAGGGCGAGCTGGGTGACCTCACCATCGAGGTGAAGATCGACTCGAAGAAGAAGACCCTTACCGTCAGCGACCGCGGCATCGGCATGACCGCCGACGAGGTGGAGAAGTACATCAACCAGATTGCTTTCAGTGGCGTCACCGACTTCCTCGACAAATACAAGGACAGCCACGAACCGCTCATCGGCCACTTCGGCCTCGGTTTCTACTCCGCCTTTATG
>CACZRR010000008.1 GCA_902783595.1 uncultured Bacteroidota bacterium | reverse complement strand
TGCATCGCGTCACAACGGTGTCTCGAAAGAGGCCGACGTGAAGAAGATGCTCGAGACCATCGGCGTCAGCAGCATGGACGAACTTATAGAGAAGGCTGTTCCCGCGGCAATCCGTCTGAAGGAGCCCTTGGCCCTTGAGGGTGGCATCAGCGAGCAGGCCTTTACGGCTCGTGTGCGCATGTTGGCGCAGAAGAACAAACTTTATCGCACTTACATCGGCATGGGTTACTATGGCGCTGTGACGCCTGCCGTCATCATGCGTAACGTCTTTGAGAATCCGGGTTGGTACACCAGCTACACTCCTTACCAGACCGAGATTTCGCAGGGGCGCCTCGAGGCGTTGATGAACTATCAGACCATGGTGGCCAGCATGACGGGTATGCCGCTGAGCAATGCCTGTCTGCTTGACGAGGCCACAGCTGCCGGCGAGGCTATGATCATGTTCTTCAACAGCCGTTCGCGCCAGGCCGTCAAGGACGGTGTCTGCAAGGTCTTCGTCGATGAGGGCATCCTGCCCCAGACGCTGGCCGTTATGCAGACCAACGCCGCTCCCCGCGGCATCGAGATCGTCACCGGCAAAGCCGCACAGACCGAGCTCGACGGCAGCTTCTTCGCCGCCTTTGTGCAGTACCCCAACCAGTTTGGTGAGGCTCAGGATTGGACCGGCTTCATCGCCAAGTGCCACGAGAAGGGTATCTTCGTCTGCATGGCCACCGACCTCATGGCGTTGGCGCTGATGAAGACTCCTGGCGAGATGGGTGCCGACTGTGCCGTTGGCAACGCCCAGCGCTTCGGTCTGCCCATGGGTTTTGGCGGTCCTCATGCAGGTTTCTTTGCCTTCACGGAGGCCTTCAAGCGTGCTTTCCCCGGCCGTATCATAGGCTGGAGCATCGACGCCAAGGGCAACCCCGCCCTGCGTATGGCCCTCGGTATGCGCGAACAGCACATCAAGCGCGACAAAGCCACCTCCAACATCTGCACCTCGGCTGCTCTTGTTGCCAATATGACCGGCTTCTATGCCGTCTATCATGGTCCCGAAGGCATCCGCCATATCGCCACCCGTATCTGCGCCCGTGCCCATCGCCTGGCACAGGAGCTCGAGCAGTACGGTTACAAGCAGTGGAACAAAGTCTATTTCGACACCCTGGCGCTGCAGTGCCCTGTGCCCACCGCCAAAGTGAAGGAAGTAGCCGAGAAGCACGAGATCAACTTCCGCTATATCTGTGACGAATGCATCGGCATCTCCATCGACGAGCTCACTGAGAAGTGCGACCTCGACGCCATCGTCGCCTGCCTGGCCGAAGCTGCCGGTAAGACGGCTGCCGCCTTGGAGTGCAAGGGCTGCTGCTGCAAGTTTGCCGACGAGGCTATCCCCGCCAACCTGAAGCGCACCTCCGCCTACCTCACACAGAAGGTCTTCAACCAGTACCACGACGAGACCTCCATGATGCGCTATATCAAGCGCCTCGAGGAGAAAGACCTGAGCCTCAACCGTGCTATGATACCTCTGGGTTCCTGCACCATGAAGCTCAATGCCGCTGCCGAGATGATGCCCCTCAGCTGGAGCAAATTCGGCGGTCTGCATCCTTTCGTCCCCGCCGAGCAGGCCGAGGGATACCTCGAGATGATTCACGATATGGAGCGTCGTCTCAGCGTCATCACCGGTTTTGCCGGCTGCTCCCTGCAGCCCAACAGCGGTGCCTACGGCGAATACAGCGGTCTCACTGTCATCCGCAACTATCACATCAGCAACGGCCAGTCGCAGCGCAACGTCTGTCTTATCCCCGCCAGCGCCCACGGCACCAACCCCGCCTCTGCCGCCAAAGCCGGCATGGTGGTGGTCGTTGTCAAGTGCAATGATAAGGGTGAGGTCGATGTCGAAGATCTGCGTGCAAAAGCCGAGCAGTACATGGATACGCTATCCTGCCTGATGATCACCTATCCTTCCACGCATGGTGCCTTCGAAGATGGCATCCTCGACATCATCAACATCATCCACCAGTATGGTGGACAGGTGTATATGGACGGTGCCAACATGAACGGTCAGGTGGGTCTCACCAGCCCCGGTACCATGGGCGCCGATGTCTGCCATCTGAACCTCCACAAGACCTTCGCAATGCCTCACGGCGGCGGCGGCCCCGGTGTCGGCCCCATCTGCGTAGCCAAACATCTGGTTGAATTCCTTCCCTCTCACCCCGTCGTCAAGGTCGGTGGCGCCAAGGGCAACACGATGGCTGCTGCTCCTTATGGCAGCGCTATGCTCCTTCCCATCACTTATGGCTACCTCCTGATGCTCGGTGGCGAAGGTTTGGCCGATGCTACCAAGCACGCCATCCTCAATGCCAACTACATGAAGGCACGCCTGAAGAAGTACTACAAGATCCTCTACACCAACCAGAATGGTATGTGTGGTCACGAGTTCATTGTCGACTTCAACGAGTTCAGCCTTAAGGTCGGCGTGGGCGATATCGCCAAGCGCCTCATGGACTATGGATTCCATGCTCCCACCGTCGCCTTCCCTGTGCACAACACCCTCATGGTCGAGCCCACCGAGAGTGAGCCCCTCAGCGAGATGGATCGCTTCTGCGACGCCATGATTGCCATCCGTCAGGAGATCGACGACATCATGACCGGCCGCAGCGACGAGCACAACAACCCCATCTGCAACGCTCCCCACACCATGCAGACCGTCTGTGCCGACGAGTGGACGCTGCCCTACAGCCGCCAGAAAGCAGCCTTCCCGCAGCCTCATACGGAGAAGTACTGGCCCACCATCAGCAAGATTGACGACGCCTACGGCGACCGCAACTTGCAGGCCGTCTGGGCTGAGTAAACAGTAACTTTCCCCTTGAGCCGTGAGCGTTTTCGAGTAAATGCTCACGGCTCTCTTTTTACATTATTTCGTCGAGTTCGAGCCAGCGCAGCTCCTTCTCGTCGAGCAGCGTCTTCAGTTCGCCGTAGCGTGTCGTCACCCGGCTTATTTCTGCGCCTTCTACCAGGGTGCCATTAGCCAGCAGCGTCTCTATCTGCTGCCGCTCGGCGCTGAGAGCCTCGATCTCGGCCGTGAGCGCTTCGTATTCTTTCTTCTCCTTGTAGGAAGCTCTGCGTTGTGTCGTCGGGGCCGCAGGGGCTGGCGCGTCGGCCAGGTTCCTGTTCTTCTTCTCCTCCTTGTGGCGCTGGCGCTCCTCGTAGGTGCGCTGCTGCCGGTACTCGCTGTACGTGCTGTGGTAATCACGTATTTTTCCTCCACCCTCGAATACCAACAGGTGGTCGACGATATGATCCATAAACGAGCGGTCGTGGCTCACGATGATCAGACATCCGCGGTACGACATCAGGAATTGTTCGAGGATTTGGATGGTGTAGATGTCCAGGTCGTTGGTCGGCTCGTCGAGAATGAGAAAATTGGGATTGCCCATGAGCACCTGCAACAGATATAGGCGCCGACGTTCGCCGCCGCTGAGGTTGCCAAAGTAGTTGTACTGTGTTGTGTCGTCGAAGCCGAAGTGGCTGAGAAACTGGTGCGCCGAGAGCCTCTTGCCGCCCTCAATCTCTATCTCTTCGGCAATGTCCTTGACGAGGTCTATCACCCGACGGTCGGGAGCCGCCTGCATTCCGTTCTGGGTGTAGTATCCGAAGCGTATGGTCTGTCCCACCACCACATGCCCCGAGGTCGGCCGCAGCCGCTCGGTGATGATGTTCAGGAACGTGCTCTTGCCTATGCCGTTAGGACCCACAATGCCGGCTTTCTCGCCGCGTTTGAACACATAGCTGTAGTCGTCGATGAGCTCTTTGTAGCAGATGTTGTACAACTCCAGCACCTTGCCTCCCAGTCGCTCGGTCTTCACCGTCAGTTGAGGCCGTTCTGTCTCGAAACGTGTGTGCGCCTTCTTCTCAAGGTCGTAGAAGGCATCGATACGCGCCCGCGACTTTGTGCCGCGGGCCTGCGGCATACGGCGCATCCATTCCAGCTCCGTACGGTACAGGTTGCGTGCTTTCTCCACCTCGGCACGCTGCGTAGACTCCCGTTCGGCCTTCTTCTCCAGGTAGTAGTCGTAGCCTCCCTTGTAGTGGTACAGCTGCCCGTGGTCCAGTTCATAGATATTGTCGCATACGCGGTCGAGAAAGTAGCGGTCGTGAGTGACCATCAGTATCGCCAACCGTTGGCGCGACAAGAACTCCTCGAGCCATTCGATCATCTCTATGTCGAGGTGGTTGGTGGGCTCGTCGAGAATCAGCAGGTTGCTGTTGTCCATCAGCAGGTGGCACAGCGCCACTTTCTTCTGCTCCCCGCCGCTGAGGCTCTCCAGCGGGCGCTCCAGCAGGCCCTCCACCTTCATGCGGCTCACTATCTCTTCGATGCGCTGGTGGAATGTCCACTCGTCCTCTGTCTCGGGGCGTTGCACGTCGTATACGAACTCACGCACCGTCTTGGCCGATGCGTCGAGGGCGCCACCCTGTGGCAGGTATGCCAGGCGCAGGTCTCCCCGCAGCGTCACCTTGCCGCTATCCTGCAGCGTCCCACGCCCCGGAAGGCCCGCAGCCGTGGTGATGATGTCCAGCAGCGTGCTCTTCCCGCTACCGTTGCGCGCTATCAGCGCCGACTTCTGGCCCGCTACTATGCCGAACGAGATGTCTTCAAAGAGAACCTTGTCGCCATACGTCTTGGTCAGGCCCTCTACTGTTAGCAGTGCATCGCTCATACCTCTTGCACTGCGGCGTCCAGTTGCTGGCTCGTCGCACCCTTTTCTGTGTTGAAGGCAATGTGGTCCTCCTCCGCCGTGATGTGCAGCGTGTCACCTGGCAACAGGGCGGCGCGCAGTATTTGGTCCGCCACCTCGTCCTCGATGTATCGTTGCAGCGCACGTCGCAGCGGCCGTGCGCCGTACTGCTCGTCCCAGCCTTTGCGGACGATGAAATCCTTCGCCTTCTCGTCGATATCCACCTCGAAGCCCATCTTGCGAATCCTCCCAAACAAGCTCCGCAGCTCGATGTCGATGATTTTATGAATCTCCTCCCTCCCAAGGGAGTTGAAGTAGACGATATCGTCTATACGGTTCAGGAATTCCGGCGCGAAACTCTTCTTCAGGCTCTTCTCGATGACGTCGCGTTGCATATTCTCGCGTTCCGCTTCGCGGGCGGCGGTGGCAAAGCCCGCACCCGTACCGAAGTCTTTCAGCCGCCGGCTGCCGATGTTCGAGGTCATGATGATGATCGTGTTGCGGAAGTCCACCTTCCGTCCTATCCCGTCTGTCAGCTGCCCGTCGTCCAGCACCTGCAGCAGCACATTGAACACGTCGGGGTGCGCTTTCTCTATCTCGTCCAGCAGCACAATCGAGTAGGGCTTCCTCCGTACTTTCTCAGTCAGCTGTCCCCCCTCCTCATAGCCCACATAGCCCGGAGGGGCGCCAATCAGACGGCTCACAGCAAATTTCTCCATATATTCGCTCATGTCGATGCGTATCATCGCCGCCTCGCTGTCGAAAAGGTAACGTGCCAGTATCTTCGTCAGGTACGTCTTGCCCACGCCCGTAGGTCCCAGGAAGAGGAAGCTGCCGATAGGACGCCCGGGATCCTTCAATCCCGCACGGTTGCGACGTATCGCTTTGGCTATTTGCGCTATAGCGTCGTCCTGACCCACCACGCTGCCCCTCAGCTCTTCTTCCATCTGCAGTAGTCGGTCGCTCTCGTTCTGAGCTATGCGCTCCACAGGCACTCCTGTCATCATCGCCACCACGGCAGCCACATCACCCTCCGTCACCTGGATGCCCAGCGCGCGTTCCCGCTCGTCCCACTGCCCACGTGTTGTCTGCAACTTCGCCTCCAGGTCCCGCTCGCGGTCTCGTAACTCCGCAGCCTCGCTGTAGCGCTTCGCAGCCAGCACCTCTTTTTTCTTCTTCACCACTTCCGCAAGCTCCCTCTCTAGCGCCACCACCTCCTCGGGCACCTGCAGGTTGGCGATGCGCACCCGCGCACCCGCCTCGTCCAGCGCGTCGATGGCTTTGTCCGGCTGCAGCCGGTCGCTCACGTAGCGTTCCGTCAGGTCCACACACGCCTGCAGTGCAGCCGTCGTATAGTTCACACGGTGATGATCTTCATATTTGTCCTTGATGTTCTCCAGTATCTCCATCGTCTCCTCCGGCGTCGAGGGCTCCACAAGCACCTTCTGGAACCGACGCTCCAGGGCCGTGTCTTTCTCTATGTATTGGCGGTACTCGTCCAACGTCGTCGTGCCTATGCACTGTATCACACCTCGCGCCAGCGCCGGCTTGAACATGTTGCTCGCGTCCAGGCTTCCACTCGCGCTACCGGCACCCACAATGGTGTGTATCTCGTCAATGAATATCACTATCTCTCGGTGCGCCTCCAGTTCCCCGATGATGGCCTTCATTCGCTCCTCAAACTGCCCACGGTACTTCGTGCCCGCCACCAGCGAGGCAAGGTCCAGGCTCACCAGCCTCTTCCCGTAGAGCGTCCGCGGCACACGTCCTTCAGCCATCCTTATTGCCAAGCCCTCGGCTATGGCACTCTTTCCTACGCCGCTTTCGCCGATCAGTATCGGGTTGTTTTTCTTCCTCCGGCTCAGGATCTGCGCTATCCTGTCCATCTCGCGCTCCCTGCCCACGATGGGGTCCAGCTTACCCTCCTCGGCCAGCGTCGTCAGGTCGCGCCCGAAATTCTCCAATGCCGGTGTGCCGCTCTTGGCGCCCTCACCCCCTTTCGTTCCTCGTGACAAGGGAGCCATCGAGGCCGCCTCCATGTCCGGATCCGCATAGGCGTCGTCGTTGTCGTCGTCCGACGTCTGGTCGCCGTAGGCGTCGCCCCTCTCCGTACGCAGCCGCCGCGCCCCCTCCTCATAGCTCGCACCACCCTTCGTCAGCAGCGACGCCACCAGGTTGTCGCCCTCCTGCAGCATTGCCAGTAGCAGATGCTCCGTGCCTATTTCTTTCGCTTTCTGCTTCACGCTCTCCAGGTAGCTTAAGCGCAACACCTTTTCCGTCTGGCGCAGCATCGGCAGCTCGCTGTCCGAATTATAGCGTATCTCCGCCGACGTCTGCCCCACCTGCGCCTCTATGCGTTCGCGCACGCTGATGGCGTCGATGCCCATCTCCTCCAGCAGCCGCGTTCCTCCGCAGTCCCCCACGCGCATCATTCCAAGGAAGAGATGCTCCACCGCAATACCACCATTCTTCAGCCGCATCGCCTCGTCACGACTGAAACCTATCGCTTGCCGCATATGTTCACTAAGATTCGCTTCCATATATAAAATTTTTTGCAAAAATACAACTTAAAAACCCTAACAAAACCCGTGCCAAAAAATACTTTTGAACAACCCCCTATTCATAATTTAGAATTTAGAAATCAAAATTTAGAATTTAGAACAATAAACCATCTTTTTTTTAGTTTTAGCGTATGATGAAAAAAATGCTCCTTCTTGCACTTCTGCATGTGATGATCTCCTCGTCTGTCTGCGGACAAGACAAGGATGCTATGGGGCGTCATCAGCGGGTGCTGAAGACCTTGTTCACCCGAGTGGAAGGTGCCGCCACGGACAACGAGCGCTACCTGGCCTCGGAGGAAGCCATGCAGCAGTTACTGGCGGCGTTGGATGAGGAGAGCAGCCAACGGTGGCGCTGGGAGTTGGGGGACTATGTCTCCGTGTTAACGTCGGGGGATGGCAAGTTGCGTGTTTTCTCGTGGGCTGTGGTACGCGACGACGGGGAGTTCGAATGCTTCGGTGTGATGCAGTACTACGACGAGCGTGAGGAAGAGTACCGACACACGGTGCTGACGGACAAGAGTGACGAAATCGTGAACCGAGAGGAGACTGTCCTCGACGCGAGCCACTGGCTGGGCGCGGTATACCAATCCTTGATAGAGACACGCGCGGGCGACAGAACGTACTACACCCTGCTGGGGTGGAACGGCGTGGACAACCTCACGGAGCGCAAGATTGTAGAACCTGTGACGCTGCGCGGCGGCAGGGTGCAGTTCGGCGCGCCGATCTTCCGCCGCGAGCGCAATCTGCGCCGCATTGTCTTGGAATACAGCAATGAGGCTGTGGTGAACCTAAGCTATGGCGACCGGGTGATACAGACGGTGGAGCGGAAGCGAGAGAAGGTGAGGGGCACGAAGCGCCACCGCACAGTGGAGAAGGTGAAGGAGAGGAAGGAGAGGGTGATATTATATGACGAAGTGGAGGCCCAGGTGGCTGGAATGGAGGGCCTGTTCGAGTGGTACTATCCCTCTGGCACGGAGGTTGCGTGGCAGTGGGTAGACGGCAAATGGCAGCGCGTGGAGGGGGCGCAGGGGAGGGGCTCTAAATTGTAAGTCTTTTAGTCCTAAATCATAATTTTTAAGTTCTAAGTGATGTTTTACGTTTGAGGTTTTGAGTTTTACGTTTAAGGTTTATAAGAATTAAATAGAGGAGACAGAGTTGATAGACAGTCCAGAAGAATTGCGGCGGTTGCCTGTAGAGGCACTGCGTGGCGTAGCTGACGAGTTACGCGGATATATCATAGAGACCTTGTCGACGCATCCGGGACACCTGGCGTCGAGTTTGGGGACGGTGGAGTTGACGGTGGCGTTGCACTATGTCTTCAATACGCCCGACGACAAGTTAGTGTGGGACGTGGGTCATCAAGCCTACGGTCACAAGATTTTGACCGGACGGCGGGAGGCCTTTGCTGGCATACGCACGATGGGTGGCATCAGTGGTTTTCCGCGCCGCGAGGAGAGCGAATATGACGCTTTCGGCACGGGACACAGCTCGACGTCGATTTCTGCGGCGTTGGGGATGGCTACGGCCTCTCGGCTGGCGGGGAATGTGGGACGCAAACATATTGCTGTGATTGGTGACGGTGCGCTGACGGGTGGCGAGGCCTTTGAGGCTTTGAACAACGCAGGCACCTCGAAGGCCAACCTCCTTGTTGTGCTTAACGACAACGGCATCTCGATAGACAAGGCCGTGGGGGGGTTGAATGGATACTTACTGAAGGTAACCTCGTCGCGTCGCTACAATGAGTTGAAGAGACAGGTGTGGCAGCACACTGAGGGACGTGAGTGGTGGCGGCGCTGGCTATCGCGGCTGACGCAGACGGCGAAGGCGCTGGCGTTGGGTCGCACGAACCTTTTTGAGGCGTTAGGCATACGCTATTTCGGTCCCATCGACGGGCACGATTTGCCGCACCTAGTGGCGACGTTGCAGCGCCTGAAGGGCATAGAGGGACCGGTGCTGCTGCACGTGGTGACCCGCAAGGGGAGGGGCTTGCGGCGTGCCGAGGAGAACCCGGTGACCTACCACTCTCCCGGACGTTACAATGCCGCCACAGGAGAGCGGATTGCGCAGCGGAGTGAAGGGAAGGGGCCGAAGTACCAGGATGTGTTTGGCGCCACCCTTGTGGAGCTGGCGGAGCGCTTTGCGACGGTGGTGGGCATCACGCCGGCGATGGCTACGGGCTGTGGGATGACGGGGATGATGGAGTGCTTTCCGGAGCGCACTTTTGATGTAGGCATTGCGGAGCAACATGCTGTCACCTTTGCCGCGGGGCTGGCGGCGGGTGGTATGACGCCATTTTGCAACATATACTCCTCTTTTGCGCAGAGGGCCTATGACCAGATTGTGCACGACGTGGCGTTACAGAAGCTGCATGTTGTGCTCTGCCTGGATCGTGCAGGATTGGTGGGGGAGGACGGAGCCACGCATCATGGGGCTTTTGATTTGGCCATGTTGCGTCCCATTCCCAACCTCACCATAGCGGCGCCGAGCGATGAGCACGAGTTACGCCGCATGATGTATACTGCCTGTGTGTCCGGGGATGGGGCTTTCGTCATACGTTATCCTCGAGGCGCGGGAGTACTCGCCGACTGGCGCTGTGAGCTGGAGGCGTTGGAGGTAGGAAAAGGCAGGAAGATTTTCATGTCCGCTAATGGCAAAGGCTCGGCAAATGTCGGGGGAATGGAGGCGAGGAGGAGTGTGGCGTTGGTGTGCATAGGTGCCGTGCTGCATGACGCGTTGCAGGCTGCCGAGAGGCTGCGTGGAGAGGGTTGGTCAACGGATGTCTATGATATCCGCTTTTTGAAGCCCTTGGATGAAGACCTGCTGGACGAGGTGGCGCAAGGCGCCTATGAGAAGGTGGTGACTGTGGAAGACGGTGTGAAGAAAGGAGGCTTTGGAGAGGCGGTGATGTGCTACTTTGCCGACAAACACCCCGAGATGACGGGGAAGACGACGGTGCTGGGTATCGACGACACGTTTGTGATGCACGGCAGCGTGGGTGAGCTAAAGCATCTTTGCGGTATCGATGCAGAGGGAATATATGGGAGAGTTATGGGTGTGGAAATATAAAAGTTAAAAGTGGAAAGTGGAGATTTGTAATTAAAATAGAGGATATAGCGATATGAAAAAGGTTGTTTTTGCATTGATGATGGCGTTCCTTACGATGTCGTGCGATGCACAGGAGGAGAGAGCGGACACGAGGGACGTTGCTGTAGTTGGAGGAGAGCGAGGAAAGGAGTATGCCGAACTAGGGCGCTGTCGTGTGATGGACTTTACGGAGGTGGCGGCATCTACGATCGATGGGGTAGTGCATATCCGTACGGAGATGACGCAGCTCACGCCCCTCTACCAATCGTTTTTTGGTTTTATCATCCAGCAGGGTGTTCAGAAACAGGTGTACAACGCCTATGGGTCGGGTGTTATCATCACCAGTGATGGCTACATTGTCACCAATAACCATGTGGTACAGGATGCCGAACGCATAGTTGTCACCCTCAACGACCGGCGAGAGTTGCCGGCGCGTCTTGTTGGACATGATCCAGCCACCGACTTGGCGGTGATCAAGATAGATGCCGAAGGGCTGACGTTTATACCTTTTGGCAACAGTGATGCTGTGCGGGTAGGGGAGCCTGTGCTTGCCATTGGCAACCCCTTCAACCTGACCTCTACGGTGACCAGTGGCATCATCAGTGCAAAAGCTCGCAACATGCACATCATCGAAAACAACAAGACCAACGACACACCGTTGGAGTCGTTTCTACAGACCGACGCTGCTGTCAACTCGGGCAACAGTGGAGGGGCATTGGTGGCTGCCGACGGCACATTAGTGGGCATCGTGACGGCCATAGCGGGAGGCAATAGCGGCAACTATATCGGCTATTCGTTTGCGATCCCAAGCAATATCGCCGCCAAGGTGGCTGCCGACCTGCAACGTTACGGACGAGTGCAACGCGCCTATCTGGGCATTCAGGTCACTGAGGTGGACGCCACGGTGGCGCGTCGTGTAGGTCTGCGCGACACGAAAGGCCTCTTTTTGGTGAATCTCACGAAAGAGTGTGCAGCCGAGCGTGCCGGTCTGCAGGGAGGCGACGTGATTTTGCGCATAGAGGGCAAGGAGGTGAACACCTTCGCAGAGCTCACGGAAGAGTTGGGCTTGTTCAGTCCCGGCGACAGCGTGGATGTCGAATTTGTGCGCGACGGTCATACGCGGACCGTCAAAGCGCAGCTGCTGAATATAAAAGGAACTACGGATATTCTTAGATAGTGACCCTCGACGACAAATATGCAGAGATGACGCAGCAGCCCGTACGACGGTTGGTGTGCCGCATGGCGTTGCCGACGGTGGTGGCTATGGTTACCACGGCGTTCTACAATGTGGTCGACGCCGCTTTTGTCGGGCGTCTCTCCACAGAGGGTACCGCTGGAGTGGGTGTGTCGTTTGCCTTCATGACCTTCATCCAGGCATTGGGTTTTTTCTTTGGGCACGGGAGCGGCAACTTCATTTCACGAGCACTTGGGGCGCGTCGGCGTGACGAGGCGGGCGTGATGGCCAGTGTAGGTTTCTTCACACCTTTGCTGCTTGGGTTTATCGTCGTCGTGGTGTGTCTTCCGAGTCTAGATGGTTTGAGTCGAATGCTAGGAGCTCCATCCGAAGTGGTGCCTTTCGCATCTGACTACTTGCGCTATATTGTTCTAGCGTCGCCCTTCATGATGTCGGCACTGACGCTCAATAACCAATTGCGCCTGCAAGGCAATGCGCGGCTGGGTATGGTGGGTATTGTTGGTGGCGCCATCATTAATATTGTCCTTGACCCTATACTTATTTTTGGTTTTGATATGGGCGTGTCGGGAGCCTCGTTAGCCACCGCCATCAGTCAGACATTGTCGTGGAGCCTATTGCTTGCGGGCACTTTTAGGCCCGAGAGTGTGCACCTGCGGCTGTTAAATTTCCGTCCTTCGCTGCATATCTACTACGAGATAGTGCGTGGGGGCTTGCCATCATTGTTCCGCCAGGCGTTCAACTGTGCTGCTGTCATCATCCTCAACCACCAGGCGGCGCGCTATGCTGGGCCAGGGCAAGCGGCGGCGGCTGTGGCGGCTTTTGCCATTGTGTCGCGTGTCATGATGTTTGTTTTCAGCGTTGTGCTGGGATTCTGCCAGGGGTTCCAGCCCGTCTGTGGCTACAATTACGGTGCAGGCCTCTACGGGAGAGTACGCCAGTCGTGGCTTTTTGCCATCACGATGGGCACAGCCTTTTTGCTGGTGGCCTCAGCGATAGGTATTGTTTTTGCGCCAGAGATAGTGGCCCTTTTTCGTGCCGACGACCCTGTTGTGATATCCATAGGATCACGTACCCTTCGGTGGCAGTGTGGTGCATTTCCCTTGGTGGCATCGTTTACGGCCACAGGTATGCTCTTCCAAAATATCCGTATGACGGCTCCCGCCACTCTTTTGAGTATTTGTCGCAATGGTCTCTTCTTTCTGCCCGCCGTACTGCTACTGCCATTACTGCTAGGACTGCACGGTGTGGAGATGGCGCAGGGCATTGCCGACGTGCTCACCTTCCTTTTGGCATTACCCTATATCATTAAAATAAATAGACAATTGCAAACAGCATGAATAATAACACCCTCGACAACATAGCCAACGAAGAATACAAGTGGGGTTTCACTACCGACATTGCCACCGATACCATCCGCAAGGGGCTCGATGAGGATGTCGTGCGTCTTATCTCCCAGAAGAAAGAAGAGCCCGAATGGCTTTTGGAATTCCGCCTCAAAGCTTTCCGACGTTGGCAGCAAATGAAGGAACCCGACTGGGCACACCTTGAGTATGAAACGCCCAACTATCAGGATATCATCTATTTCGCTGCCCCCAAGCAGGAAAAGAAAAAGAGTATTGACGACGTGGATCCCGAACTTCTGGCCACCTTCGACAAGTTGGGCATACCACTGCGTGAGCGGGAAGTGCTGGCAGGTGTGAAGGACGACGCCAATGTCGGCGTGGCCTACGATGCCATTATGGATTCCGTGTCGGTGAAGACGACAAGCCAGAAAGCGCTGGAGGAGAAAGGTATTATTTTTATGCCCATCAGCGAAGCCGTGCAGAAGCACTCTGACCTGGTGCGGCAGTACCTTGGCAGCGTGGTGCCCGCCGGCGACAACTTCTTCGCCGCACTCAACTCGGCTGTCTTCTCCGACGGTTCCTTCTGCTACATCCCCAAAGGTGTGCGCTGCCCGATGGAGCTCTCGTCCTATTTCCGCATCAATGCCCGTGGCACAGGTCAGTTCGAACGCACCCTCATTATTGCCGATGAAGGATCGTACGTCTCCTACCTCGAGGGCTGCACGGCGCCGCAGCGCGACGAAAACCAACTGCACGCCGCCATCGTCGAGATCGTCGTACTCAAGGACGCCGAAGTGAAGTATTCAACCGTGCAAAACTGGTACCCTGGCGACAAAGAGGGTAGGGGTGGTATCTATAATTTCGTCACCAAGCGCGGCATCTGCAAGGGGTCGCACGCCCGACTCTCTTGGACTCAGGTCGAGACAGGCTCCGCGGTGACGTGGAAATACCCCTCCTGCATCCTGCAGGGCGACCACTCCTCGGCTGAATTCTACTCCGTCGCCGTCACCAACAACTACCAACAGGCTGACACAGGCACCAAGATGATACACCTCGGCGCCGACACACGCTCCACCATCATCTCCAAGGGCATCTCGGCAGGTCATAGCCACAACTCGTACCGCGGCCTTGTGCAGGTGGCACCCCACGCCGTCGGGGCTCGCAACTACTCACAGTGCGACTCACTACTGCTGGGCGACCAGTGCGGCGCGCACACGTGGCCCTACATCAAGGCCGACAACCATACCGCCATCCTCGAGCACGAAGCTACCACCAGCAAGATCTCTGAAGACCAGCTGTTTTACTGTCAGCAGCGCGGCATAAGCCCCGAGAGCGCCGTAGGTCTCATCGTCAACGGATACGCCAAAGACGTGCTTAAAAAACTCCCTATGGAGTTCGCCGTTGAAGCACAGAAACTCCTCTCGATAAGCCTCGAGGGTAGCGTCGGATGAGGGAGGATCTAATATGAAGAAATTGACGACAGAAGAGATGCAGCGCATGAGCGTCGAGGAGTTCCGCAAGGCAGAAAAACTGCCCCTCACAGTTGTGCTTGACAATGTGCGGTCGCTGAACAATATCGGCTCCGTGTTCCGCACCGCCGACGCTTTCCGTGTTGATCACATAGCACTTTGTGGCATCACCGCCACACCGCCACATCGCGAGATCCACAAGACGGCCCTCGGCGCCGAAGACAGCGTGGCGTGGAGCCATCATGACGACACAGCTCATTATGTGCGTAACCTCAAGGACAACGGCTATCGGGTCTTCGCCGTCGAAATCGCCCACGGCAGTATCAAGTTAGGCGAGGAGGATGCCCGCATCGCTCTGCAGCGCGCAGGCGAGAAGGTGGCTGTCGTCTTCGGCAACGAAATCGACGGCGTAGCTGAGGAGGTGATGGCTCTCTGCGATGCCTTCATCGAGATACCACAGAGCGGCACCAAACATTCACTCAACGTCAGCTGCGCCGCCGCCATCGTAATCTGGGAAATATATAAACTCATAACCCATAAAACATGAAAGGCCTCGAGCAGTATCCCGTCAAAGTGCTTCTCGCGTTATCCAAGAGCATTGCCGGTCGCAGCGATTTCTTCCACTGGCTGCTGGATGCAGGATACCCACAGCTGGCAGCCTTCAGCAACGCCGTCCGCGGCGACGACGACGCCATGGTTTGGCTTTTCAAAAACAACTATGCCTGGCTCGCCATCCTCAGCAACGCCTGTGACGGAGACAATAAGGCTATCGACTGGATTCGCCACGCAATGACCACCGTCAATCTACGTTTCGCTATGGCTTGTCAGAAAGATGTAGATTCACTCAAATGGCTGCTGGCTAATAAATGGGGCGCATTGCTTTTCATCGTACGCGAAGTGCAACGATTCCTCAAGTACCAGGAAAAGGAATATACTTGGCCCTATGTGATGCACTTCGGTGGCCACCACCGCGCCATCATGCAACTTGAAGAATGGAGCAATGCGTTACAAACACCCCCTAAAACCCTAAACCCAAATGAATGAATATGCTAGTTATGTTAAATAGAAATTGGTGTAATTCGCCGTTATAATAAAACCTCAAACTTGAAAAAAGGTAAACTCATACTCTTCCCTGTCGCCATCGGTGGCGAACTGCTCGATGCTGTGCTCCCAACAGAAAACAAACGTTGGCTGGAGACCTGCCACACCTTTATCGTCGAAGAAATACGCACAGCCCGCCGTTTTCTGAAGCGTGCCGGTTATCCAATCCCGATTGATGACGTTGCTTTCTTCGAACTCAACGAACATACGTCGACCAGCGATATTGGATCGTATCTCGACCCCATAGCCGACGGAAACAATGTAGGTTTGCTCTCCGAAGCAGGTCTCCCCTGCATTGCCGATCCTGGCGCCGCCATCGTCGCCATTGCTCAGCAGCGCGCCATCGAGGTGCTGCCTCTCGTCGGCCCTTCGTCATTGCTTCTGGCACTTATGGCCAGTGGCCTTAATGGGCAATCTTTCGCTTTCAATGGCTACCTCCCCGTCGACCGTTCGCGACGATACGCCGCACTGCGTCATCTCGAGGACCGTGTGTGGCGTGAACATCAGACGCAACTCTTCATCGAGGCGCCCTATCGCAACAACCAGATGCTTGAAGCTCTTTGCGCAACGCTGCGCAGCGACACGCTCATCTGCGTGGCATGCGACATCACCCTGCCCTCGCAGATTATTCGCACCCTACCCTGCTCGCAATGGAAAACAGAGCGCCTCGCTCTCAACCTGCACAAGCACAACACAGTTTTCTTAATAGGTAGCCCCCAGTAAAACAGTTGGCTACCATCAAATCATCTTGAGGTAGCCCACTTCCTTCTCAGTCAGTTCGCGCCAGCGGCCCCGCGGGAGATCCTTCTTGGTGAGACCGGCAAAAACAGTGCGATCTAGTTTGTGCACATCGTAACCCAGCGCCTCAAAGAGTCGGCGCACAATGCGGTTGCGCCCGCTGTGCAGCTCTACGCCCACAATGCGTTTGTCCACCTGGCCGCCGACGGAGGCATACTGAATATCGTCGACATGCATCGGACCGTCATCCAGTTCTATGCCCTCCAGCAACTTCTTCATGTCCTCGCGGCTCACGGGTTTGTTGAGTTCCACCTGGTAAATCTTGTATACCTGAGTAGACGGATGCGTGAGCTTCTTCGCCAACTCACCGTCGTTGGTGAAGAGAAGCAATCCCGTCGTGGCGCGGTCGAGGCGCCCCACGGGGTAGATACGCTCGGCGCAGCAGCCATCCATGAGCATCATTACGGTGCGACGTTCCTGAGGATCGTCGGTGGTGGTGATAAACCCCTTGGGCTTGTTCAGAAGGAAATAGCGCAGGTGCTCGCTGCGCAGGCGCTCGCCACCATACTGCACCTCGTCGCCAGGCATCACCTTGTACCCCATCTCTGTCACCACCTTGCCGTTCACCTTAACGCTACCTGCGGCGATGAGTTCGTCGGCTTCACGACGAGAGCAGATACCAGCATGGGCAATGTATTTGTTCAGACGGATGCTATCGTCCGCCTTATCATCTCTCGCGCCACTATTTTTCCTCGGTGCGATATTTCGGTCTCCATCCATCCTCGACGGATTCTTCTTTGTTCTCCCCTTCGGTTGAGAAAACGTTTTTTTCACTTCCCTTCTCTCACCTTTGACAGAGGATTTGACGGGAGAGACATTGTCTTTTTTAATCATTGTGCTGTGTGATTTGGGCCACTACACTAGTGCCCCTATTATTGCTGATAAGAATATTGAATACGTCCTCGTGGCGCTGGCTCTCCACTACAAGAGTCTCGTCAGGCAGCGTCTCGTGCTGATATCCCAGTTCCAAACCGAAGGGACGGTCGAGATCAAGCCCTCGATCGGCGAGAGCATCGACAATCAAGCGTGTGTATTCTGCGTTGTTCACATGACCCACATGGTCCAACATTGAGTAGTATACGTTACGTTCCATACGTAGCGCTCCCTCCCCCATCGTCGGTATGGGGAGCTTCTCCAACGCGCTTTTCTCTGTTGCCGTGCGCTCCAGATAGTCGTAGCCTGCAAGCAACTCGCGCAGCCTCTGCGGTCGCCGTGTGGCATAGTCGATGAGAGGCCAGTATGAGGTCCCTGCCAACAGGCACTCTCCCTTGCTGCTCATCGCTTCATAGTCGCGCCAGGCAAACAGACCGTCGCATCCACGCGACCAAGTGCGAAACACCACCTCCTCCCCTTCTTGTGGACGTCTATAAAATATATAGTACGCGCGAGAAAGTATCCATATCAACCCACGCTGTATCATCGTCTCGTACCCGATGCCTGTCGCCTTGCTGTGTCCTTCCGACACCTCCTGGCAGAGCCTCAGTGCCGCCCAAGGATGCAGACGGTCGTGACGGTCGCAAAGATAGTCGGGGATGGTGATCTGTCGTTCAAAAGAATTCATAACGTCACATCCGTTCGGGCACCTCTATGCCGAGGATGTCCATAGCGTTCTTAATGGTTGTCGCCGTGAAGGAGCACAGCGCTACGCGGAAAGCGCGCAACTGGTCGTCCTCTTCGCGCAGTATGGGGGTGTCCTGATAAAAACTATTGAAAGCCTTGGCCAGGTCGTAGGCATACCCTGCCACCATCGCGGGGCTGTATGCCGCAGCGGCGCTACGTACAGCCGTAGGGAAGGCGTGCAGCACTTTCACCACTTCGCGCTCCTTGGAGCCCAACGATGTGACGCCGTCCTGTGCGGCAGCACCCTTCTCTTCCCCTGCTTTCCTCACAATGCTGCGAATACGGGCGTAGGTGTATTGGATGAAAGGACCGGTGTTGCCATTGAAGTCAATACTCTCTGCAGGGTTGAACAGCATATTCTTTGTGGGGTCTACTTTTAGGATGAAGTATTTCAGTGCCCCCAGTGCCAGAATGTGGTAGAGCTCGCGACGCTCCTCGTCGCCCAGGTCGTCGTTCTTGCCATGTTCGCGGCTCATGGTCTCTGCTGTGCGCTCCATCTCGTCCATCAGGTCGTCGGCGTCCACCACCGTGCCTTCGCGGCTCTTCATCTTGCCATTAGGCAACTCCACCATACCATAACTCAAGTGGTACACTTTGTCGGCCCACTCGAATCCCAACTTGCTGAGTATGAGTTTCAACACTTTGAAGTGGTAGTCCTGCTCGTTGCCCACCACGTAAATGAGCCTCTCTGCACCGAAGTCTTTGTGACGCAGCAGCGCCGTGCCGAGATCTTGGGTCATATATACCGATGTGCCGTCGCGACGCAGCAACAGCTTCTCGTCGAGACCGTCGCCCGTCAGGTCGCACCACACCGAACCATCGTCTTTGCGGAACAACACACCCATATCCAATCCCTTCTGCACGAGCTCTTTGCCGAGAAGGTAGGTGTTCGATTCATAGTACACCTTGTCGAATCCCACCCCCAGACGGCGATAGGTCTCGTCAAATCCCTCATACACCCATCCATTCATCATTGTCCACAGCTGACGCACATCCTCGTCGCCCTCTTCCCAGCGCTTCAACATGTTTTGTGCCTCCACCATCAACGGGGCCTCCCGTTTGGCTTGCTCCTCATCCATACCCTGCTCCATCATCTCCTTTACCTCCGCCTTGTAGTGCTTGTCAAATTCCACGTAGTATTTACCTACCAGGTGGTCGCCTTTCATGCCGCAGGACGACGGAGTCTCCCCATTACCCCAGCGTTGCCAGGCGAGCATACTCTTGCAGATGTGTATGCCCCTGTCGTTCACCAGGTTTACTTTCTTCACCCGGGATCCGGCAGCCTCCAGTAGACGACTCACCGACCATCCCAGCAGGTTGTTGCGTATGTGTCCCAAATGTAAGGGTTTGTTGGTGTTGGGCGACGAATACTCCACCACCACGGGGGCAGCATCCTCGGGAGCCGCAGCATAGCCGTAGCTTTCCTCGCCAACATGATCCCACACGTAAGAAGCCCAGTATTCGTCGGCAACCTCGAGGTTGAGAAAACCCTTCACCACGTTATAGCCCTTAACCAGGGGCAGGAGGTTTTTCACAGCGGCGCCAATTTCCGAAGCCACAGCCTCCGGCGACTTGCGGGCCTGTTTCACATAGGGGAAAACAACCAGTGTATAGTCGCCAACAAACTCTTTTCGTGTCTCCTGAAGCACAACATCTGCCGCCGTAACATGAATGTCGTAAAGATTATTAAGTGCTTGTGCTATAGCATCATTAAGGGAGTCTATAATATTCATTATATATCTTTTTAAAAAAACAAAAATACGAAAAAAATCTTTTTTAGTACCTTTGTCCCGCTTTTTGAACCTCTCTTCTTCATGTTTGTCGACCTCCTCTTGCCACTGCATATCCCCGCCACCTACACCTATCGTGTACCCCGCGACCTCGAGGCATCTGTCGCCGTCGGCGTGCGTGTCGTTGTGCAGTTCGGCAACAGTGGGTCACGCCTCTATTCCGCCCTTGTGCGGCGCATCCACGACCAGGCACCTCCCTATCGTTGTAAGTATATTCTTTCCGTCCTCGACCTGGCACCCATCGTCGACGAGCACCAATTCTCTTTTTGGGAGTGGCTCGCACGCTACTATATGTGCTATCCTGGCGACGTCATGAGTGTGGCCCTACCCGGCGCTTTCAAGCTCGCCAGCGAGACCACCGTAGCCATCAACCCCCAGTGGAGCGGCGACCTCTCCGCCCTCAGCAAACAACAGATGCAGGTGGTAACGTTACTCAGCAGCCACCCTACCATGCGCCTCGCCGACATCGCCACCGCCGTAGGGCAGCAGAAAATACTCCCCCTCGTCAAGACAATGGTGGAGAATGAGGTGATACTCCTCACCGAGGAACTGCGCGACACCTATCGGCCGCGCACTATACCCTATGTCGTCCTCGCCGAGGACTACCGCGACGAGGAGGCCCTGAAGCTACTGTTCGACGACCTCGAGCGTCATCGCCGTACAGCGCAGAGCGACATACTCATGCGCTACCTCCAGCTCTCCCATTTCCACTACGACGCTATACCACGCCGCGACCTCCCCCAGGGATCTCCTCTCATCACACTCATCAAAAACGGCATCCTTCTTGTCGAACAGCGCGATCCTCTCACCATACAGAACACAGCGCCTACCTCCGACCCCCAGCCGCCTACCACACAATCCCTCCCCACCCTCTCCGACGAGCAGCAGCAGGCGCTCGACACCATCCGCTCGTCTTCGCGCCCCACACTGCTCCACGGCGTCACGTCGTCCGGCAAAACGGAAGTTTACATCTGCCTCATACACCATATCCTCGCCACCACGCCGGCAGGATCTCAAGCGCTCCTCCTCCTCCCCGAGATAGCACTCACCGAGCACCTCATCCAGCGCCTGCGCCGCTACTTCGGCACCACCATAGGCGTCTACCACTCGCGCCTCGCCAGCAGCCAGCGTATAGAGGTGTGGCGCCGCACCGCCGCACCGCCGGCATCCCGCTACCGTCTGCTCCTCGGAGCACGTAGCGCTCTCTTCCTCCCTTTCCAGGATCTGCGCCTTGTCATTGTCGACGAAGAACACGACGCCTCCTACAAGCAGCAGGACCCCGCACCACGCTACCATGCACGCGACGCCGCGCTGCTCCTGGCGTCACAGTGGCACGCCGCCACACTACTTGGCAGCGCAACGCCATCCCTCGAGAGCATCCTCAACGCCGCCACAGGCAAGTACACCCTTGCCACACTAAAACACCGCTATGCAGGGATGCCACTGCCCACACTGCACATCGTCGACCTGCGGCAGGCCTACCGTGACCATCACATGCACGGCCATTTCTCACAGCAGCTCCTCGACGCTATCACGCAAACACTCGCCGCCGGCAAGCAGTGCATCATATTCCAAAACCGCCGCGGGTTCGCACCCCATCTCGTATGCGACGACTGTCACCACATCCCGCAGTGCATCCATTGCGATGTCTCTCTCGTCTATCACAAGTCCACCGCCACGCTACGCTGCCACTACTGTGGCTATTCCATCCCCGTGCCCGAGCAGTGCCCCGCCTGCCACTCCTCACACCTCAAGATGGATGGAGCCGGGACAGAACGCATAGAGGAAGACCTGCAGATACTCTTCCCCGACGCACGTATTGCACGCCTCGACCTCGACAGCGCCAACAATAAAAACACCCATTTCCAGACGGTCGACGATTTCGCCAACCGCCGTATCGACATCCTGGTGGGTACACAGATGGTCACCAAGGGACTTGATTTCCAGCATGTCGCACTCGTGGCCATCCCCGCCGCCGACAGCATCATCAACTACCCCGACTTCCGCGCCGTGGAGCGCGCCTACCAGGTCATACAGCAGGTGGCAGGACGCGCCGGACGTCACGCCAGCGGCGCCCAAGTCATCATCCAGACATTCAACCCCGCTCAGCTACCCCTCTCCTACCTCCATACTCCGTCCTCCGAATCCGACATCCGAACTCCGACCTCTGAGTCCGACCTCACATCCCTCCTCCTCCGCGAGCGCCAGATGTTCCGCTACCCACCCTACCACCGCCTCATCACCATCACCCTGCGTCACCGCTCCCCAGAAACCCTCAATAGCGCCGCCGACAGCCTCGCCGCACAACTTCGCACCCTCTTCGGACCTCGCGTCGTGGGACCCGAATACCCGCTGGTGACACGCATACGCGGACTTTACCTCAAAACGATTATGTTGCGTTTTGAGAAGAGCGAACCCATCGCCGACGCAAAACCCCTCATCATGCAGGCTGGCGACGACCTCAAAAAGCAGCAAGGAATGACAGCGCTCTCTATCCACTACGACGTAGATCCCGTATGATAACTGCGCCATAAAAAACACACAAGAGATGGCAAAATGCGAATTTATTGCCATCTCTATATTTTTTTGTATCTTTGCATTTAGCGCCGCACAGGTGCGGCGCATGGTAAATATCCTGTAACATTTTGCTACAGAAGTAATTCTAACAAACAAAACCCATTGAAAATGGAAGAGAACAATCCCATGCAGGTCGACACGATGCAGGACGCTATGGTCGACGTAACAACGAACGTGAGCGACATGGAAGCCGCTAATCAGCAAGGTCCCGAAGCCACCGAAACACCCGCCGTCACTCCGGCAGAACCCGAGGTCGATTATTCCGCGATGAGCCGCGAGGAACTGGTAGAGGCGCTACGTGCACTCCTCACCGACGAGGTACAGAACATCAAACACAGGGTGGCAGCCATACGTTCACATTGGGATAAACTCATGATGGATGAGAACAATAACGTGCAGCACGCGGCCGAGGCAGCTCCTGCCACAGAGGCTGAGGAACAAAACGTACCTTCCGACGACACGACGTCAGAGAACGACCAGCCCTCCCAAAACGACGACAAGGAAGATGCTGTGGCGCACGAATTTCGCAAGCTCGTGGCACGCTACCGCGAGATGCGTAACCGCTACATCGAGCAACTCGAAGAGCAGAAACGTCGCAACCTGGCAAGCAAACAGGCCCTCATCGAAGAGCTGCGCGAACTGGTGGAGAACGCCGAAGAGCAGGTGCGCCCGGCACTGGATCGCTTCAACAGCATACAGGAGCGCTGGAAGGCCATCGGCGATGTGCCACGCGAGGAGATGAACGACCTGTGGCAGAACTACCACTTCCAGATAGAACAGTTCTTCGGCAAGCTGAAAATAAATCGCGAACTGCGCGCCCTCGACCAGAAACGCAATCTCGAGGAGAAGATCGTACTATGCGAACGCGCCGAAGAGCTCATAATGGAGCCCTCAGTGAACAAGGCTTTCAAAGGTCTGCAAGAACTGCGCGCGCGCTGGAAGGAGATAGGCCCCGTACCCGTAGAGCAGAACGAGGAGATATGGCAGCGTTTCTGCGCCGCCGCCAACGAGGTGGACCGCCGCCGCCGCGAATACTACGAACAGCGCAAGGAAGAGTACGACAACAACCTCCTCGCCAAGCAGGCACTCGTGGAGAAGGCAACAGAACTCACAGAGAAACGTCCCGACAGCACCAAGGAGTGGAACGAGGTTACAACGGCACTCGACGAACTGCTCAAGATGTGGAAGACAATAGGTCCCGTGCCCCGCGAAGTCAACGAGGAAATATGGCAACGCTTCAAAGGCCTCATCGACAAGCACTACAGCGACAAGAAGGAGTATTTCTCCTCCATCCGCGACGAACAGGAAGCCAACTACCAAAAGAAGGTGGAGCTGTGCCTCAAGGCCGAGGCCATTGTGGGCCGCGAGGACTGGAAGAAGGCTACACAGGAACTCATAGAGCTCCAGCAAGAGTGGAAGACTATAGGCGCCACGAGCCGCAAGGTCAGCGAGAAGGTGTGGCACCGCTTCCGCAAGGCATGCGACGCTTTCTTCGCGAAAAAGAGTGAATTCTTCGAGGAACGCCGTTCCTCCGAAGAGGAGAACCTGGCCAAGAAAGAGGCTATCCTCGCCGAGCTCAAGGCTCATGTCTTCGGCGACAACAAGGACGAGAACCTCAGCGCTATCAAGGACTTCCAGCGCCGCTGGGCGGAGGTGGGCTTCGTGCCTATGGCCGACAAGGAACGCCTGCACAAAGAGTTCCGCGGCGAGATTGACCGCATCTTCGAGCAACTCAAGATCAACGCCCGCGAGGCCGAGGAGACGGCCTACCGCCAGCGCATACAAAACGCAGGCGGCGACGCGGCACGCTTCGTGATGAACGAGAAACAGGAACTGCAGGAGCGCATAGAGAAGCTGCGCAGCGACCTCGCTCTCTGGGAGAACAACCTGGGCTTCCTGGCAAACTCCAAGCAGGCCGACCTACTCAAGCAGGAGTTCGAGAAGAAGATGCAGGGCGCCCGCCAGCAGATAGCCCTCCTGCAGGCCAAGATACGCATCCTCATCGACGCAGAGAAAGCTGAGAAGGCAGACAAAAACTCAGACAACCAATGAGAAAACTGTTCCTCGTCATCGCGGCGGCACTGCTGGCAGCATGCGGCGGCGACAGCGTACACATACGCATAAACCGCTACGAGCAGCTCCTTTTCGAAACACCCGAAGAGGAGCTCCCCTACGTACTGGCACGCCAGCGCGAAACCTACGACAGCCCGCTCATCAACCTCCTTCCCGACGACGACGAGTTCATGGAGATGCTGCTCGGCTTTGTCGACGACGAGACCATCCGCTACATCTACCGCACCACCGACAGCCTGTACCACGACCTCTCCTGGCTCGAGAAGAACCTGGGGGACGCCTTGCCACGCCTCGCCGACCTCTGCCCCGAGATGAAGGTGAACCGTGTATACACCCTCCTCACCGCTGACTACGACAACTACGACAGGCGGGCGGTGTGCTTCCAGGGCGACCTGGTCATCTCCATCGACCACTACGCCCTCCCTGCCATGAAGAAATACGGCCACTTCGGCATCCCCGCCTACATCACGGCGCTGTGCAGCAGCGATTACCTGACGGCCGACGCCGTTGCCGCTGTCGTGCGCAGCCAGATAGCGCTGCCCGACGTCGACGAGCCGACGCTCCTCGACTATGCCATCCTCGAAGGCAAAACGCTGTGGTTCCTCCGCCGTGCACTCCCCGACACCCCCGACAGCATACTGCTGCGCTACACCGCCGCACAAACCGAGTGGATGGAAAACAACGTGAAGAACGTGTGGGCCTTCTTCATCGACGGCGACCTGCTCTACAGCAGCGACCCGTCTCGTCTGCGCGCCCTCGTGGGCGAAGCACCCAAGACCAACGCCTTCGGCGATGGGTCGGCACCGCGCACACCCGCGTACATCGGCTGGCAGATCGTGGAACGCTACATGAAAAAGACCGGCGCCACACCCACCGACCTCCTCGATGAGACCGACAGCCGCAAGATACTCACCACCTCGGGTTGGAGACCCTAACCCCTACCACGCTGCACTATGAAAAAAAAGATGCTCGTCATCGTCAACCCCGTTTCCGGCGTCGGACGCCAGAAAAATATCGAGTCTTTGCTCTCCAGCCACCTCGACCACGACCTCTTCGACCATCACATCGTCTACACCGAGCATGAGCACCACGGCACCACCCTCACACGCGACGCTGCCGACGAGGGCTACGACATCGTGGTGGCTGTCGGCGGCGACGGCAGTGTCAACGACATCGTACAAGGGCTCCGCGGCACCCCCCTGGCCCTCGGCATCATACCTTGCGGCAGCGGCAACGGGCTGGCGCGCACACTCGAGATACCTCTCTCCCCTACCAAGGCTATCCAACGGTTCGGGCACTCCCAGGCACGCACCATCGACGCCATCCTCATCAACGACAAGACGCTCTCCATCAACGCATCGGGCGTGGGCTTCGACGCGCATCTCGCACGCCTCATGAAGCTGGCCAAACATCGCGGTATGGCGGCATATACCAGCCTCTTCCTCCGCGAATACACCTCCTATCCCTCGGCATCCTACACCATCACCGTCGACGGACAGACCATCGTGCGCAACGCATGGATCATGGCCATCGCCAACAGCCGCCAGTACGGCAACAACCTCATCATCGCCCCCAAAGCCCAGGTCGATGACGGCCTCATGGACCTTAGCATCATCGACAAGATACCGCTCGACCACCTCGCCATCACGGCACCTCTGGCCTTCAGCGGCCACCTCGACCACTCGCAGCATGCCGAAATGTACCAAGCTCGCGACATCGTCGTCGAAGGCAATGTCGGCAGTTGGGTCAACGTCGACGGCGAAGCCATGAAGATAGGCGCCCCCCTCCGTTTCGCCATACAGCCGGGCGCCATCACCATCATGTAATTATACCACACCCATGCTCGTATACTCCACCAATCCCGATCTGATGTGTGAGGAGGAAGAGACGGTAGAGACCCTTTCCCCCGACCGGCAGCAGCTGCGCGTAAGCATCGAACGTCACCATCGTGGCGGCAAAACAGTCACACTCGTGCGTGGCTTCGTGGGCACGGACGACGACCTCAACGACCTCGCGCGGTCACTCAAAAACAAATGTGGTGTGGGCGGCAGCGCCAAAGAGGGCGAGATCGTCATCCAGGGCGAGCTCAAAGAAAAAGTCACCACCCTTCTGCGCACCATGGGGTATAGCCGCACAAAATAAGAGCTTTCCAGCACCGCGTGACCGGAAAGCCCAGTAAATCTGTTTTCTGTTATCGATTTACCCTTCCACCCTTGTAGAAGTGGCTCTGCCAGTAATTGTCACTCAGACGACTCACGCTGACGCCATTGGAGGTGCTGGCATGGGCGAAGAGGTTGTCCTTAAGGTAGATGCCCACATGTGCCACCTTGCCCTTCGAATTGGTGAAGAAGAGCAGGTCGCCCTCCTGGAGGTCCCTCTTGGCCACGAGGGTCACGTCGCGCAACATATCATTGGTCGTACGTCGCAACGTCACCTTGTAGACCTCATTATAGATGGCGCCCACAAAGGCGGAGCAGTCGATGCCCGACCGGTCGTCGCCACCATATTTATAGGGTACCCCCAACCACGATGCCACAGCCTCGTAGAGGGCGGCATTGTCGGAAGCACTGTAGGTGAGACCCAGGGCGTTGCTGCGGCCACCGACGGGCCTCTGCTCCGCCAGCGTGCGCGACGAGATGACAGGGGTCTCGCGCACCATCTCGTCGACATAGAGCTGCCCGATGATGAAATCCTCATCGGCAAGGTCGCGAGACATGAAGCCCTTCAGCGCCTCACAACCCGTGAAGAGCACAGCGGCAAAAAGAAGGACGACAATATGGATGCGACGGCTCATCTCACAACAAAAATATCTTCGTTCGTACGTTTCATGTAGTAGTTCTCGCGACCGTAATGCTCTATGGCGTCGAGGTTCTGCTCTATGGCGGCAGCATTGATGGAATCCTGATGTATGTCCACTCGCAACTGGCGCTCCTCATCGTGCAGCTCTGACACCTGGCGGTGCAGCCGGTGGGTGACGAGCAGGTTGTTGGGGTCGATGAAGAGGATGACGACGACGAAAACAGCCGTGGCCACCCAGTATTTGAACCCCTTTATCTTATAGATATGCTTCCAATCCATGCTATCTGATTTTCAGTCGCTGTCCCACGTGGATATTGTCCTTCTTGATGCCGTTATCCTTTTTCAGCTGCTTCACCGACACACCATAGCGGCGGGCTATGCTCGACAGCGTCTCCCCTTTCTTCACCACATGGCTCGTGCCGCCGACTTTAGCGCTCTTGGCACTTTTCTTCGCCCTATAAGGCTCTACAGTGACGGGACGCCGCGCAAGGCTGTCGGCACTGCGGGCATAGATGCTGTCCTGGTTGACGATGAATGCGTGCACCAGCGACGACGGCAGCGTGATATGGTAGTTGCCCGTAGAGGCAGGGATATATTCGGCACGAAACTGCGGATTGAGGGTGGCCAGGGCTCCACTGTCGACGGCGAGGGATTCACGCACATAGTGGAACAGCACGTCGCCACTCACATGCACCGTGTCGCTGCGCACCGGCAACTCCAACGCCGCGGGATGAAGCCCGTGGAGGTGGTAGTAATTCATCACATAGTTCACGGCGATGAAAGCAGGCACATATCCGCGCGTCTCACGCGGCAGGTAGGGATAGATGCGCCAGAAATCACGATGGCCGCCTGAACGCGCAATGGCTTTGTTGATGTTGCCGGGACCACAGTTGTAGGCTGCCAACGCCAACGCCCAGTCGTCGTAGAGACGGTACAGGCTCCTCAGATAGCGCGCCGCAGCATGGGTGGATTTGTAGGGGTCGCGACGCTCGTCGACAAGCGAGTTCACCTCAAGACCGTAGAGCTTGCCGGTGTTATACATGAACTGCCACAACCCCGCGGCACCAACACGCGAGGTGGCCTGCGGGTTGAGGGCCGACTCGACGATGGCCAGATACTTCAGCTCGCCAGGAACACCATAGCGGTCAAGCACCGTCTCAAACATCGGAAAGAAGGTCTCCTGCTGCAGCAACGTCAGGTCAAGACGCCGTTCCATCACGCGCAGGTAGAGACGAATGTGCGACCGCACATCGCCATTGTAGGTCATAGGGATGATGGTGTGCAACGCAGCCAGACGCGCGGCAAGCACAGAATCGGGCAGCGCATCAAAAGCCTCCAGGTTCAGTCCTCCGCCACCGTGGCGACGCGACGCATAGCGGTGAAGGTAGTAACTGTTCAGCAGGCTGTCGTAGCTCTCGGCATAACGACGAGCCATAATCTCACCCTCTGAGAGAAAAGTAATGTCTTGTGAGTGAACATCGTAGACACTGACCGGCAACGATGCTAGCAGAAGAGTAAAGATAATACAATATTTACATCTCATGACCTCCGTAACGTATTTTTATTATAATTATTTCATTATGTATTTTTTTTTTGCCACGCATACAATTTTTTTTAAAATGACGTTACACACCACAAAATGATTTATTTCATAAATGCCTGCGCCAGCAATTCGAGTAACTCGCTCATAATTGACCCGCGACCCCCACAAGGGGCGATGAACACCGCAGAAATAAGTCAAATAAAGTGAATAAGCTTAGAGTAATTCAAGTCATTCGCCGTTAAAAATAACAGCCGTAAAACGTCAAACGTCAAACCCCAAATGAAACTGTCCCAATTCCGATTCAACCTCCCCAAGGAACTCATCGCCGAGAAACCCCCGCGCAACCGCGACGATGCACGTATGCTGGTACTCCATCGCGACACCGGCAAGGTGGAACATCGTATCTTCAAAGACTTCATCGACTATGTCGATGCCGACGACGTCGTGGTGGCCAACAACACCAAGGTCTTCCCCGCCCTCCTCGAGGGCGAAAAGGAGAAGACAGGCGCCCACATCCAGGTGTTCCTCCTCCGCGAGCTCAACGAAGAGATGTGCCTCTGGGACGTCATAGTCGATCCCGCACGCAAGATACGCATCGGCAACAAGCTCTATTTCGGCGCCAACGACGCCCTCGTCGCCGAGGTGGTGGACAACACAACGTCGCGCGGACGCACCATACGCTTCCTCTACGACGGCCCCCACGAGGATTTCATCTCGCTGATCAAGAGCATGGGACGCACCCCCCTGCCCGAGGAACTGCGCAAACTGCGCGACATTGAGAAGAGCGACACCGACAACTACCAAACGCTCTACGCCAAAAACGAAGGCGCCGTGGCGGCACCTATCGCAGGCCTCCACTTCAGCCGCGAGCTGCTCAAACGCCTCGAGATCAAGGATGTCCGCTGGGCCGAGCTGACGCTGCATGCCGGCATGGGCGAGTTCAAAAGCATCGACGTCGAAGACCTCTCCAAGCACCGCATGGACGCCGAGGAGATGCACCTCCCCGACACCACATGCCAGATAGTCGAAAAAGCCAAACAGGAAGGTCACAAGATATGCTGCGTGGGCACCACGACGATGCGCGCCCTCGAGAGCGCCGTCACCATCCCAGGTCACCTCTTCCCCTACGACGGATGGACCAACAAGTTCATATTCCCGCCCTACGAGTTCACCATCGCCGACATGATGGTCACCAATTTCCACCACCCCATGTCGTCACAGTTCATCATGGTGTCTGCCTTCGCAGGCCCCGAACTCACCATGCAGACCTACCAGACGGCCATCAAGGAAAAATACCGTTTCTCAACCTACGGCGACGCCATGCTTATTATCTGATATGACGCCCCTCGCCGAGATCCTACGGCCGAAGAACCTCGACCAGTACATCGGCCAGCAACACCTCGTGGGACACGGGGCAGTGCTGCGCACGCTCATCGAGAGCGGACAGATACCCAGCATGATATTCTGGGGTCCCCCGGGCATCGGCAAGACAACCCTTGCATCCATCATCTCCACTACTCTCAACCGCCCCTTCCACACCCTCAGCGCCATCAGCAGCGGCGTGAAGGAGGTGCGCGAGGTCATCACACAAGCCGGACAGGAAGAGGGCGCCATACTCTTCATCGACGAGATACACCGCTTCAATAAAGCACAGCAGGACTCACTCCTCGGTGCCGTCGAGCGCGGCACCATCACCCTCATCGGCGCCACAACAGAGAACCCCAGCTTCGAGATCATTTCGGCACTCCTGAGCAGATGTCAAGTATATGTGCTCAAGGAGTTTAGCGTCGACGATATGAAGCAACTCATTAACTCGGCAGTGGCCTACTACGCCTCCACAGGAACAACCATAGAGGTACGCGAAGACGAGGCGCTGATGCGCATCAGCGGCGGCGACGCACGCAAGCTGCTCAACGCACTCGAACTGGCGGTGAACAAGATGAGGGGCTCGGCATCACCCATCGTCATCGACAACGCCTCCGTCACCACCGTCATACAGCAGAACCTGGCATACTACGACAAGGGCGGCGAGATGCACTACGACATCATCTCGGCATTCATCAAGAGTATGCGCGGCAGCGACCCCAACGGCGCCGTCTACTGGCTGGCACGCATGCTCGCCGGAGGCGAAGACCCCCTCTTCATAGCACGCCGCATGCTCATCTTCGCCAGCGAGGACATCGGCAACGCCAACCCCAACGCGCTCCTGCTGGCTGACGCCACCTTCAACGCCGTCAGCAAGATAGGCATGCCCGAATGCCGCATCAACCTCTCCCAGTGCGCCATCTACCTCGCCTGCTCGCTCAAGAGCAACGCCACCTATATGGCCCTCGAAAACGCCTCAGCAGCCGTACGACGCTACGGCGACCTGCCCGTGCCGCTGCACATACGCAACGCTCCCACTTCACTCATGAAGGAGATGGGCTACGGCAGCGGATACAAGTATGCACACGACTACGAGGGCGCTTTCACACAACAGGAATATCTGCCACAAGGGCTCGAAGGGAGCCGCTTCTACGACCCCGCTGACACACCACGCGAGAACGAGACACGACGTCTCCTCGCAGCACGCTGGCAACAAAAATATCAGTATTAAGGACTATGTACGAAATCATAAGCAAACGACTGCTCAACAGCAACGAGATCTACCTGATGGAGATCCACGCCCCTTGGATATCACTCAGCGGCAAACCCGGCCAGTTCGTCATCGTGATACCCCACGAGCACGGCGAACGCATACCTCTCACCATCAGCGACATCGTCTACCAGCGGCAGTCCGTCGTCATCGTCTTCCAGGTCGTCGGCGACACCACACGCGCACTCGCCGCCATGAACGAGGGCGACGACCTATACACTATCGTGGGACCCCTCGGACGACCCAGCGAGCTCATCGAGAAACATGAGCACGGCGAACTCAAGCGCCTCCTCTTCGTGGCCGGCGGCGTGGGCATAGCACCCGTATTTCCGCAGGTCAAATGGGCCTTCCGCCACGGCATACCCACCGACGTCATCATCGGCGCACGCTCCAAAGACCTCCTCTTCTACGAGGACGAGCTGCGCGCCGTGTGCCACAACCTCCACATCATGACCGACGACGGCTCCTACGGCGAACATGGCCTCGTCACCGCCAAGGTCGACCAGCTATGCTCACAAGGCGTGGAGTACTCGCACTGCGTGGCCATAGGTCCGCTGCCCATGATGAAGTTCGTCAGCCTCACCACTAAGAAGTACAACCTACCCACCATCGTCAGCCTCAACTGCATGATGGTCGACGGCACAGGCATGTGCGGCGCCTGCCGTGTGCGCGTGGGCGACGAGGTGAAGTTCTGCTGCGTCGACGGACCCGAATTCGACGGACATCTCGTCGACTTCGACGCCGCGGCACGCAAGCTCAAGACGCCCGACGCCCGACGCTACCGCATAGCCACAGCAGAGAGCGGACACCACTGCAACCTCGCTCCCGCCGTCGACAGCCAGATAGCCAAGGACGCCACAGCACGTCAGCACCCTCAAGAGCAAGATCCTCAGGTGCGCGCACACAACTTCGACGAGGTATCCTTCGGATTCACCAAGAAACAGGCCATCGCCGAAGCACAGCGCTGCCTGCAGTGCAAGAAGCCGCGCTGCGTGGAGGCATGCCCCGTGGGCATCAACATACCCCGCTTCATCCAGGACATCCGCGAGGAGAACTTCAACCAGGCCTTCCACACCATCTCCATGGATTCCGCACTCCCCGCCGTATGCGGCCGCGTGTGCCCGCAGGAGAGCCAGTGCGAAGGGTCCTGCATCATGGGCGCCAAACACGAGCCCATAGCCATCGGCGCACTCGAACGCTTCGTGGCCGACAACCACCGCGCCAACGCCAAACCTCAGAGCCAGTGCTATCCCGCCGGACGTAAGGTGGCGGTAATAGGCTCCGGTCCCAGCGGACTCACATGCGCCGGCGACCTCGCCAAGCACGGTTTCCAGGTCACCATCTTCGAAGCTCTCCACCACGCCGGCGGCGTGCTCGTCTACGGCATTCCCGAATTCCGACTCCCCAAGCAGAAAGTCGTGGAACCAGAGATCGAAGGACTGCGACGCCTCGGCGTGGAGATACGCACCAACGTCATCATAGGCAAGAGCCTCACCATCGACCAGCTCTTCCGCGATATGGAGTACGACGCCATATACATTGCCTCAGGCGCAGGCCTGCCCAAATTCATGGGCGTCAAGGGCGAGACTCTCGTCGGCGTCATCAGCGCCAACGAGCTGCTCACACGCACCAACCTCATGCACGGCTATGACGAAGCCTACGACACTCCCATCTTCCTCGGCAAGAAGGTCATCGTCGTCGGCGGCGGCAACGTGGCTATGGACGCCGCACGCACAGCCCTGCGGCTCGGCAGCGACGTTACGGTGGTATACCGCCGCGGCCAGCAGGATATGCCCGCACGACGCGAAGAGGTGCACCACGCCATGCAAGAAGGCGTGCAGTTCCTCTTCCAGACAGCACCCGTCGAGATACTCGGCAACGACGACGACACCGTGCGCGCTCTGCGCTGCGTCAAGATGGAGATGGGAGCACCCGACGAACGCGGACGACGCTCCTTCACCACCATCGAGGGCAGCGAGTTCGACATCGAGGCCGACACCATTGTGGCGGCCCTCGGCACCTCTCCCAACCCTCTCATACGCACCACCACGCCAGGTCTCGAATGCCAGCCCTGGGGCGGCATAGTGGCCGACGAAAACGGGCAGACAAGCCGCAAATTCATCTTCGCCGGCGGCGACGCCGTCAGCGGCGCCGCTACCGTCATCCTCGCCATGGGCGCCGGACGCAAGGCTGCACAGGCCATCATCAACGCCCTCGACAAGCAATAAAAACTCCCCACCACCGCCATGAAAAAAATCATCACACTCTCCGCCTTACTACTCCTCGCCACCCATCTTGTGGCTCAGGAACCCCTCCTCACCTCCGAGCAGATGCCCAACGCCGTCTTCTTCCTGCCGCCACCTCCCGCCGAACAGAGCGACGCCTTCGCCTACGACAAGAGCCAGTACGCCTGGGGCAAGCAGCAACGCGCCGACAGCGCACGCAGCGCCATGGCAGTCACAGATGCCGTGTGGACACTCGAGACCATCTGCAACGTCTTCAGCGACGCCTTCGGGCGCACCATCTCGCAGGACTCCACCCCTGCCCTCTTCCGACTGCTCCATGCTGCTATTTGGACCGCCGACCAGGCAGGCACGCTGCCTAAGGACCACTACCGCCGCACACGCCCCTACGTCTACTATGACGAGCCCTCCCTCGTGCCCGGCGACGAGGACGACCTGCGCAACAACGGCTCCTACCCCTCCGGACATACCATCCGTGGATGGACGGCAGCACTCCTCCTCACCGAGATCAACCCCCTCCGCGCCAACGACATCCTTGCCCGCGGCTACGCCTTCGGTCAGAGCCGCGTCATCGCGGGATACCACTGGCAGAGCGACGTCGACGCCGGCCGCCTCGTCGCCAGCGCCGCAGTGGCACGCCTCCATGCCGACCAGCGCTTCCGCGACCTCATCGACCAAGCACGCCAAGAGTTCCAGCAGAGTCGGTGACCCCCCACCGCCCCACATAGAAATATCACGCCGCGACACCTCCGTCGCGGCGTCTTTTTTCCCCCCCCTCCCCCTTTTCCGCTGGCTAATTATTGTTGTGGAACAGGTGCCAGTCCCCTGTACCCTCCTCGATAGAGGCCTTGAGGTATGCCTGCGACCACTGAAAGTGTGATGGGCACCGCTTTAATACGAATTAATACAGCGAATAGCACCGCTAAAAGAACATATGTAGCGAGTCAGCACCACTGAAATTAATCAAATCAAGCGAAAAACGCATTAACGCCTTGAATATAATGCACTTTTTTTAGTGCAAATTTTAATGCAGATGCACTTTTTTTAGTGCATATTAAAAACATTTTGTATCTTTGCAGTCGAAATAATTGCGTAAATACGCAAAAAAATCGAACAGGATGATAGTACAACGAGACACCTATATTGAAAAGCTT
>CACZRR010000007.1 GCA_902783595.1 uncultured Bacteroidota bacterium | reverse complement strand
GGTCAAAGTCAACATGCACTTATGGCCGTTTCTTGTTCGTCTGTTGTTCGATTGTTGTTCGATCAGTAATCGAACAACAATCGAACAACAATCGAACATCAATGGTACAAAAAGGCCATAAGACAGCCATCTGCACTGGTGGTAGAGGAGCCAGTCCCCAGTCCCCCCATTTATCTCCCGCCTGCGGCGTGATCCAGAGATCCAATTCTTTTCTTCTCCATGCCTGGGTTTCTTCTCCCCTCGCGGTGCTCGGTGATCCATAAATCCAATTTATCTCTCACATTATTATCTCCCCGCCTGGCGGCGGAAATCTTAGGAATCTTGAAAATTTCTCTCTCTTCTTTCTTCTTCTCCTGAGAGTTCTTTGACATTTTGGTAAATCTTTTATTCGGTATCGCTACTGCGTGTGATGGATTTTCTCTTCTGCCTCTCCGCCGCGCCCTTTCCGCGAGTGGGGGTACTCGCGGGGGCTTGGGTTGCTCGGAGCGTCACTGGCGCTCCTCCCTATCCCCTCGCTACGCTCGGAGATCCATAGATCCAATAAATCGTTGGTACAGGGAAGCAGGCACCTGTCCCAGCAGGGTGGTTGGCTTCGCCTACGTCCCTTGGCCTCGGCATAAGGCAAGCAAGCTTGCCGTTGGCTTCGCCTACGTCCCTTGGCCTCGGCATAAGGCAAGCGAGCTTGCCGTTGGCTTCGCCTACGTCCCTTGGCCTCGGCATAAGGCAAGCGAGCTTGCCGTTCTGCGCTCGTCTTTGGGACTACCTGCGCTCGTCTTTGGGACTACCTGCGCTCGTCTTTGGGGTTACCAGGAGACAGTCCCTTGTACCTTCCAACTTGTACCATCCTGCCGGTGGGGCATAAAAAAGATAATTGTTGGAGAAATAGATTTTTTTCTTATCTTTGCAGCGCATAAATAATAATAAGATTGACTATGGAACTGAAAGGTAAGATATCGCAAATCATTGGTGCTGTGGTTGATGTGATGTTCAACGAGGGCGACGTGCTGCCCGACATCTACACCGCTCTCAGCGTGCAGCGTCCCGACGGCAGCAACATCATCCTCGAATGTCAGCAGGACATCGGCGAGAACACGATGCGCTGCATCGCCATGGACTCCACCGACGGCCTGGAGCGCGGCATGGAGGTGGTGAGCCTCGGCGGCCCTATCTCGATGCCTGTGGGCGAGAACATCAACGGACGTCTGTTCAACGTGATCGGCGACGCCATCGACGGTATGCCGGCGCCGCACTGCGAGAAGCGCTACAGCATCCACCGCGATCCCCCGAAGTTCGAGCAGCTCTCCACGAGTCAGGAGATCCTCTACACCGGCATCAAGGTGATCGACCTCATACAGCCTTTCCTCAAGGGCGGCAAGATCGGTCTCTTCGGCGGCGCCGGCGTGGGCAAGACGGTGCTCATCCAGGAGCTCATCAACAATATCGCCAAGAAATACAGCGGCATGAGTGTCTTCACTGGCGTCGGCGAGCGCACGCGCGAGGGCAACGACCTGTTGCGCGAGATGATCGAGGCCGGCGTCATCAAGTACGGCGACGCTTTCAAGAAGAGCATGGAGGAGGGCAGCTGGGACCTCAGCAAGATAGACCCCGAGGCCCTCAAGGACTCGAAGTGCACCATGGTGTTCGGCCAGATGAACGAGACGCCCGGTGCCCGTGCCCGTGTGGCGCTGGCGGGTCTGACCCTCGCCGAATACTACCGTGATGGCGACGAGAAGACCGGCGGCCGCGATATCCTGCTGTTCATAGACAATATCTTCCGCTTCACGCAGGCCGGCTCGGAGGTCAGCGCCCTGCTGGGACGTATGCCTTCGGCGGTGGGTTACCAACCCACGCTGGCCACGGAGATGGGCCTGATGCAGGAGCGCATCACCTCCACCAAGCGTGGCTCCATCACGTCGGTGCAGGCCGTCTACGTTCCTGCCGACGACCTCACGGACCCTGCCCCTGCCACCACCTTTGCGCACCTCGACGCCCAGACGGTGCTGTCGCGCAAGATCTCGGAGCTGGGCATCTACCCTGCCGTGGACCCGCTGGACTCCACCTCGCGCATCCTCAGCCCCGAGGTTGTGGGTGAGGAGCACTACGAGACGGCGCAGCGTGTGAAGCAGATGCTGCAGCGCTACAACGAGCTGCAGGACATCATCGCCATCCTCGGTATGGAGGAGCTTGGCGAGCAGGACCGCCTGGTGGTGAACCGTGCCCGTCGTGTGCAGCGCTTCCTGTCGCAGCCTTTCTTCGTGGCAGAGGCCTTCACGGGCCTGCAGGGCAAGTTTGTGAGCATAGAAGACACCATCAAGGGCTTCAAGATGATCCTCGACGGCGAGGTGGACTACCTCCCCGAGCAGGCGTTCCTGATGGTGGGCACCATAGAGGAGGCCATAGAGAAGGGTGAGAAGATACTGGCGGAGACGAAGTAAAGGGTGAGGTTAATTCACTTCGTTCATTCACGTTGCTTCGGGAACTGATGGCAAGAATTCGTTAATCGCTTACTGTGTACCGTTATGAAAGTCAAGATAACAAAACCCGATGGTGTGCTCTATGACGGCGATGCCGTACTGCTGCAGCTGCCCGGCACGGGGGGCAAATTCGAGATTCTGAAAGGTCACGCCCCCATCGTGGCGTCGCTGCAGGGCGGCACCATACGTCTGCAGCCGACCGACGGCGACGAGCAGCGCTACGAGATCCGCGGCGGCGTGGTGGAGGGCAGCAACGACACTATCACCATCCTGGTGCAATGATTATCGCCAATGCGTTGCTGGATGGACTTCCGGTGGACATCGTTACCGATGGCGCCGTGATCCGTCGTGTGACGCCGCATGGCGCTCTCTCCCCCACCCCTGACAGCTATGACGCCCATGGCCTCGCCGTCTTCCCGGGGCTCTGCAACATGCACTCCCACGCCCCCATGACCCTCTTCCGCGGTCTCGGCGACGACCAGCCCCTCGACGTGTGGCTCAACGAATACATCTGGCCTGCCGAGCGACGTCTCGACGACGACGGTGTCTACCGTGGCACCCTGCAGGCCTGCCGTGAGATGCTTGCCAGCGGTACCACAGCCTTCAACGATATGTACTTCCGCCTGCCTGCGATGGCGCGTGCCGTCGAGGCCAGCGGCATACGTGCCCGTCTGGGCTTCAACCTCTTCGGCGACGGCGCCGAGCTCGACGACAGTGCCGTGGCGGACCTCCTCGACCATCCCACACCCCATGTGACCTTTTCCATCGCTCCCCACTCCATATACACCGTCACGGCAACGGGCCTGCGGCGTGCCGCAGAGGCCTGTGAGGCCTGGGGGCTGCCCATGCACATACACATGAGTGAGACGCAGAAGGAGGTCGACGACTGCCTGCGTGAGCATGCCTGCCGTCCCTGGGAGTGGCTCGACAAGGTGGGGATACTCGACAAGCTGGGCGGGAACATCATCGCCGCCCACTGCCTGCACCTGTCGGACGACGAGATCAGGCTCATCGGTGCCCACGGCATCACCTGTGTGCACTGTCCCAACAGCAACCTCAAGCTCGGCAGCGGCTACCGCTTCCCTATGCTCGAGCTGCTGGCTGCCGGCGCCCGTGTCGCCCTCGGCACCGACGGCAGCGCCAGCAGCAACAACCTCGACATGATAGAGGTCATGAAGACGGCCGCCCTGCTGCAGAAAGGGTGGCGTGGCGACCCCACGGTGGTGCCGGCGACGCAGATCCTTTCCCTCGCCACCCTCGGCCACACCATTGCCGCGGGACAGCCCGCATGCCTGTTCCTGGCCGATGTCGGAAGTCTCTCGGACCTCGTTTACGCTTCGCATGGCGACAGCGTAAGGATGACGATGGTGGACGGCGAGGTGGTGTACTGCCATAACCAATGCTAACTGAAGGCCTTTGAAATAACGACAATATGAAACGGATCGCGATACGCTGTTACCCCCTCTTGCTGCTGCTTGCCGCCTGTGCGCCCCATCGCCACGACGACAAGATGATCTTCCGCTACAACGAGAGTGCCGGCATCGCCACCCTCGACCCCGCCTTTGCCCGCGACCAATCCATCATCTGGCCCTGCCGCCAGCTCTACAACGGCCTCGTGCAGCTCGACACCATGCTGGCGGTGCAGCCCTCCATCGCCAAGTGCTGGACCATCAGCAGCGACGGGTTGGAGTACACCTTCACGCTGCGCGATGATGTGATGTTCCATGAGCCTGTGAACCGTGTTGTTACGGCATACGACTTCGAGTATAGCTTCAACCGTATCGTAGACACCACATCGCCCTCGCCGGGGGCGTGGATCTTCAGCGATGTGGAGAGCTGGCGTGCCGTCGACGACACCACCTTCACCATCCGATTGCGCCACTCCTTCGCGCCGTTCCTGGGTGAGCTGGGCATGGTGTACTGCTCTGTGGTGCCGCACGAGGAGGTGGAGCGCTGGGGCAAGGACTTCCGCAGCCATCCCTGTGGCACGGGACCTTTCAAGTTCCAGTACTGGAAAGAGGGCGTCAAGCTGGTGCTGCGCAAGAACCCCAACTATTTCGAGCGTGACGAAGAGGGGCGTCGTCTACCCTACCTCGACGCTGTGGCGGTGACCTTCATCGTCGACAAGCAGACCCTCTTCCTCGAGTTTGTCAAGGGCAACCTGGACTTCATGAATTCGCTGGACGCCAGCTACAAAGACGAAATCCTCACCCCTGCGGGGACGCTGAAGGAGAAGTACGCCTCGCGTATCGATATGGTCTCCACGCCCTATCTGAACACCGAGTACCTGGGTTTCGATATGGAGGACACGCAGAGTCCCCTTCATGACCGGCGTCTGCGGCAGGCCATCAACTATGGCTTTGACAGGAAGAAGATGATGCGCTACCTGCGCAACAATGTGGGTCTTGCCGGCGTCGGGGGTTTCGTGCCTGTCGGTTTGCCTGGTTTCGACAGCCTGGCATCCTACGGCTACGACTACGACCCCCAGCGTGCTTTGCGCCTGCTGGCGGAGGCCGGCTATCCCGGCGGCAAGGGTCTGCCCACCCTCAAGCTCGCCACCACGGCGGGTTACCTGGACCTCTGCAAATACCTGCAGCAGCAGCTGGGACTGCTGGGCATCCACATCGACGTCGACGTCAATCCGCCGGCGGCGTTGCGTGAGCAGATGGCGCAGGGCAAGAGCCAGTGGTTCAGAGGGTCGTGGGTTGCCGACTACCCTGATGCCGAGAACTACCTCATGCTCTTCCATGCTGCCAACCGTACCCCTGCGGGTCCCAACTACACACGCTTCCGCGATGCCCGTGTAGACCATCTCTATGAGGCCCTGCGGAAGGAGAGCGACGACGTGCGTCGCAGCGTGCTATGCCGCGAGATGGACAGCCTGGTGATGAGCGAGGCACCTGTTGTGGTGCTCTACTACGACCAGATACTGCATTTCACACACAAGAATGTCAGCGGGTTGCGCAGCAATGCCATGAACAACCTGGACCTACGCCGTGTGCGTATCGTCAAGTAAACTCATATTGCCATCGGGTGTGAGCACCGCGTAGCTGCGATGCTCCAGCCAGTCGCCGGTGTTGACGTAGACGGCGTGGCCGAGGGGGCGCACCAGAGGTGTGTGGCGGTGGCCAAAGACGCAGTAGTCGAAGTGTTCCGTCTGCATGCGGCGCAGGCAGTAGACGGCTATGCCCTCGCGGTCGTCGCCGCGGTAGGAGGCCACCTTGTTGCGTGCGTGCTTGCGCTTGTTGTTGTCGCTCCAGCGGTGTGCTATGCCGAAAGTGAAGCTTGAAGGAAGTGCCTTGAAGAGTCTGTGGCACAAGCGGCTGCGGAAGAAGTGGCGTACGAACTGAAACCAAGGATCTTCGCCGCCGAGACCGTCGCCGTGACCGATGAGGAGGCGTTTGCCGAAGAAGGAGAGCACGGCGGGATCGTCGTGCATGGTGATGTTCATCTCCTGTGAGAGGTAGTCGAAGAGCCACATATCGTGGTTGCCCACGAAGTAGTGGATCTGTACTCCGTCGTCGCTGAGTGCCGCCAGCTTGCCGAGCAGACGCAGGTGACCACGTGGCACCAGATGGCGGTAGGAGAACCAGAAGTCGAACATATCGCCGAGGATGACCAGCGTGTGGCAGTGGGGTGCTATGCTGTCGAGCCAGCGGCAGAGCTGAGCCTCGCGCTGGCGGCTGTCGGCGCCGCTGCCGAGGTGTGCGTCGCTGATGAAGTAGACGTTCTGCCGTTCGCTCATCGCAGCCATGTTCTGGGGTTTTGTGGTGTGGTGCCCTTCCAGAGCTGGAAAGAGAACTCGGCGCTGCCGTCGCTGGCGGTGAATACGGTGCCGAGGTTCTGACCTGTAGACACCTTGGTGCCTTCTGCCACCGTCACGGAGCCCATGCCGGCGTATACGGACATATACTCGCCGTGGCGGATGATGATGCCCTTGGTGCCGTTGGGGCATGTGAAGAGGCGGCTCACGGTGCCTGCGAAGACGCTCTTCACCGTGGTGCCTGCTGCGCAGGCGAGGTCGATGCCGTTGCTGACGTTCTGGCCTCCTGATGCGTGGGTGTAGCGTCCGAAGTCGCGCAGCACCTTATTGTAGCTCACGGGCCACGGCAGGCGTCCCTTGTTGGAGGCGAAGTCGTTGCTGAGAGCCACGTCGATGTTGGCGTTGCTCTTGGTCTTGGCGGTGCTGCTGTTGTTGGCGGCCTCCTTGCTGCGTGCCTTTGCGAGCTCCTCGTTGATGATACGCTGTATCTGCTGCTGCAGCTGCCGTTTGTGTTTTTCTTTCTGTGCTATCTGCTGCTGCAGAGTCTTCTCCTGCTGTCGGTTTTGCTTCAGCGACTTCTGCTGCTGGCGTTGTTCGCCCATCAGGGCTTCCTTCTGCCGTTGCTGCTCGGCGCGCAGGTCGCTCTGCTGCCGCTGCTGCTGCCGCAGCTGCATGCCCATCTCGTCGAGCTGTTGTTCCTGCTGCTCGATGAGGCGTGCCTGCCGACGGCGGTAGCGGCTGTAGTCGCGGAAATAGCGGGTGCGGAGATAGGCGTAGTTGTAGCTCTTGGTGTCGAGCACCAGCACCAGCTTGTCGAGGTTGCCGCGTTCGCGGTAGAGGGCGCGCACCACACGGCCGTATTCGACCTTGAGGCTGTCGATACGGCCGCGTAGCAGTGCCATGCTGTCCTCGGTGGCGGTGACCTGCAGGGAGAGCAGGTTGATTTGTCCGTCGAGGTTGTTGATCAGTTTGGTGCGCTCGCCTATTTTGCGGTCGAGGAGAGCTATCTGCTTCTGTCCGGCCTTGCTGTTTTTCTTGACCTGTGAGAGCTGACTGTTGAGTTTTTTTATCTCCTTCTCGACCTGTGTGCGTTCATTCTCCAGCTGTTTCTTGCTCTGGGCGTGTGACGGCGAGGAGAGGCAGAACAGGAGGAGGCAGAGTGTGGCGAGGGCGTATTTCAGTGTTCGTAGGGTAACCAAGATGTTTACCAGTTAAGTATTTTCTTGAAGTCGTAGTCTTCGGGGTGAGCGACGTATTTGCTTGCTTCCTCGTAGTCGGCGGGGGTGACATAATCCATGATGTCGTTGACATAGGATTGCACCTTGTTGCTTTCGACGTTGACCAGGCGGGGCGGTATCTTGCCTGTTGCGGGGTCTTGCAAATCTTTGAGGTAGAGCGGTGCCACGTTGCCCTGGTGGTCGACATACACCATGCATCCCGTGCAGCCCTGGTTGAAGAGGGTGTGCACGCCCATGCCCATGAGGGAGCAGTAGGTGAGGTCGAAAGCGATGGGGGTATGGCAGCGCACCTCGTAGCCGATCTCGACGGGGCGTGACTTCACCTTGAGGCCGAGTTCTTTGACTTTGCGCTCCAGCAGGTCGTTGAAGATGTGAGCCTTGCTGACTTTGCCGAGTTCGGGGTGGCCGTGCTCGTCGTAGCTGAAGTGGATGCCGCTGTTCTTGATCTCGTCGTCGCTGAGGCTGTGGAAGACGCCCTCGCTGATCATGGCGGCGCCGTAGTTGATGCCCATGATCTTGCGTTTGATGATGCACGACACCACCATATTGATGATCTTGTCGACGGTGATCGTGGTGCGGTTGAAGAACTCGGGGATGATGACCATGGGGTAGTGGCAAGCGCCTGCTATGCCGAGTGCGAGGTGTCCTGCCGAGCGGCCCATGGCGCTGACCACGAACCAGTTCTCGCTGGTGCGGGCGTCCTCCATCACGGCCGTCGCCAGCACACAACCCTGCGCCTTGGCGCTGTTGTAGCCGAAGGTGGGGCTGCTGCCTGGCAGAGGCAGGTCGTTGTCGATGGTTTTAGGGACATGGATATTGGCGATGGGATAGTGCTTGTCGGCAAGGAACTTGGCGATGCGGTTGGCCGTGGAGGCTGTGTCGTCGCCACCCACGGTGACGAGGAGCTTGACCTCGTTGTCGGTGAAGAAAGAGAGGTTGAAGCGCTGCTCGAAGTCTTCGGGGGTAGGCTTGAAACGGCTCATCTTGAGGATGCTGCCGCCCTTGTTGAAGATCTCGTCGGCGGTGAGGAAATCGAGGTCCATCATACGCGGCGTGGTGGTGAACAACGCCGAATAGCCGCCATGGAGGCCGATGACGCGGTAGCCGTCGCGGAGGAAAGTCTTGGCCACAGAGGCCACCACGGTGTTCATTCCCGGCGCAGGACCGCCGCCGGTGAGGATAGCAATGCTCTTCATGTGTTTTTCTATTTATAAATTATTAATAGTTGCGTAACTATGGGAATGCAAAAATACGAAATAAACGACAAGACGACAAAAAAAATATCAACAAGGGCGCGTAAATGGTGACAGTGAATGCGTTATGAGCAGAAAGAGAGAGATGAAGAAGGAAGGAACGCGAGATGTTGTCTCACAAGGGCTCCTGAATACCGAGGTATGGTAATCTTAATTAATATTAATGTTTAAAAAGGAATGTATTTTTTTTGTAATTTTGCGGGCTTGAAAAAAAAAGATAGCGTATGACTATTCAAGGCAAAGGAGTGATACTTAGTGTGATGATGGCTATGGTGCTGCCGTCGGTGCGTTGCCAGGAGGTGCTGACCCTGGATGACTTCCGCCAGTCGGCGCTGGAGTCGGCGCACACCCTGCAGCGCGCAGCCGAGAAGGTGGAGGAGACGAAGGCCACGAAGAATGTGGCGTTGTGGCAGATGTTGCCGAAGGTGAGCGCCAACGGCACCTATATGTGGACGGAGAAGAGTGTGAGCCTGCTCAGCGACGAGCAGAAAGAGCGGCTTAGCAATGTAGGTACGAATATCTCGAACCGCATACAGTCGCTGGCGGGGACAGGGCTGGTGAGCACGGAGCTCTCCAACCTGCTGGGTAGCGGCCTGCTGCCCGGGGTGCTCGACGGCATGGGTGGCAAGATTGTCGACGCTTTGGAGACGGACACGCGGAATGTGGCGGCGGGGATGGTGACGGTGACACAGCCTCTCTTCATGGGCGGCAAGCTGGTGAGCCTGTACCGCACGGCGAGTCTGCTGCATGAGATGGCGGGATTGGAATACGACAAGACGAAAGAGGATATGCTGATTGGCGTGGACGAAGCCTACTGGCAGGTGGTAAGCGTGAAGCACAAGAAGGAGCTTGCGGAGATGTATGCCGCCCTGTTGGACACGCTGAACAGCAACGTAGAAGCCATGGTGGCCGCCGAGATGGCTACACGTGGCGACCTGACGAAGGTGCGTGTGAAACTTGGCGAGGCGCAGATGAACCTCACCAAAGCCACGAACGGTCTCACGCTGGCGAAGATGCTGCTGGCGGAACGTGCGGGGATGGCGCTGGACAGAGAGTACGATGTGAAGGGTGTCATGGATGCTGAGGTGCCGCTGCTGCGGAAGGATGACGACAAGGATATGGAGAGCGTGTGGCAGCGCCGCAGCGAGATGCGCATGCTGCGCATAGGCGACAGCATAGCACAGCAGTCGGTGGTAATGGCGCGCAGCACGTTGCTGCCCAATGTGGCTGTGACGGGCGGATATTTGGTGTCCAATCCGAGCATGTTCAACGGGTTCCAGAACAGCTGGGACGGCACCTGGATGGCCGGCGTGGTGGTGAATGTGCCCATCTTGCACCCGGGAGGCTTCTATGCCGTGCGGGCAGCCAAAGCGCGCCAACGTGCGCTGAGCCACGATATCGAAGAGGCTAAGAAGATGATCGAGCTGCAGGTGAACAAGGCACGCTTCGAGCTGGAGCTGGCGTATAAGAAATACGAGCAGGCGCTGAGCAGTGTGGAGAATGCCGAGGAGAACCTGAAGCTGGCCAACGAGAGTTTTGAAGCCGGCGCCGCCAGCACATCGGATGTGATGGCCGCACAGACGGCGTGGCTGAAGGCGAAAGGCGAGCTGCTGGACGCGAGGATAGAGATAGAGATGAACACCCTCTACCTGGGGCAGGCGCTGGGAGATTGAGACAATAAAATTATTGAAGACTATAATAATAAATAGATCATGAAAGAGAGCAATAAGTCATTGATTACCGGTTTGGTGGTGATTGTTGTGGTGGTGGGCATCGTGGCCTTGGTGGGTATGTTCGCCATCCATCCCCAGTCGGAGGTGCTGATGGGAGAGGCTGATGCCACGGAGTACAGGGTGAGCAACAAGGTGCCGGGGCGCATCGACAGCATCTACGTCCATGAGGGCGACCGTGTGAAGGCTGGCGACACGCTGGCGCACATCTTCAGCCCGCAGGTTGATGCCAAGCTGATGCAAGCCACCGCGGCGCAGAGTGCCGCCAATGCGCAGAGCCGCAAAGCCCGTGGCGGCGCACGTGAGCAGCAGGTGCAGATGGCCTACCAGGTGTGGCAGAAAGCACAAGCCGCCGTGGAGGTGTACCGCAAGAGCTATGAGCGTGTGAAAGGACTCTACGAGAAGGGTGTGGTGAGTGCGCAGAAGTACGACGAGGTGAATGCGCAGTACAAGGCCTCGCAGGCCGACTGTTCGGCTGCCGAGCAGCAGTACCTGATGGCCAAAGAGGGCGCCCGTCAAGAGGATATCGCCGCTGCTGCCGCCCTGGTGAACCAGGCCGGTGGTGCCGTCGCGGAGGTGCAGAGCTACATTGACGACAGCTACCTCATCGCCCCCTCCGATGGCGAGGTGGTGGAGATATATGCCAAGCTGGGCGACCTGATAGGTACGGGAAGTCCGGTGATGAGCATCCTGGACATGAGCGACTGCTGGCTGTTTTTCAGCGTGAGGGAGGATATGCTGGGGGGTATGCGTCCCGGCGAGAGTGTGGAGGTGCGCATCCCCGCTCTTGGCGAAGAGCATTACAAGTGCAATATCACCAGGGTGCAGGCGATGGCGTCGTATGCCACCTGGCGCGCCACGAAGACCAACGGGCAGTATGATGTGAAGAGCTTTGACGTGAAGATGGTGCCGGAGGGCACTATAGAAGGTCTGCGTCCCGGGATGACGGCGATCATTGACGATTGAAGGTAGTAAGATAGCGGAGCAAAGGCCAAGAGAATGGGTATGTGGATTCATATTATGCGTGTGGCGCAGCGGGAGGTGCGACGGACGATGTCGCATCCGCGCTACCTGCTGCTCCTTGCTGCCAGCGTGGTGTTCACCTTTGTCTTCTTTGCCACGGTGACACGTGACGGGCAGCCGCAGCGCCTGCCCATCGGCATTGTGGATCTCGACAACAGCTACCTGTCGCGGCGCATCTGCCACGAGTTGAACGCCACCCCCGGTGTGTGTGTGGAGGCGGTGTACACCAACCATACCGAAGCCCGACGCGCCATGCAGCGTGGCGTCATCTTCGCCTTCTACGAGATACCCCACGGCACCTATAACGAGGTGCTGCAGTTCCATGGGCCCCATTTCTCGATGTATGTCAACTCGGCCTATATCCTTGCCGGCACGCTGAGCTACAAGCAGCTGGCCACAATGGGTATGTTGGCGACGGGCGCTGTGCAGCGCGAGGTGCTGCGCAAGAAGGGCTACGACGAGGAGCACATCATGGGTATCATACAACCCGTGACCTACGACACCCACAATATCAACAACCCGTGGATCAACTACGGGGTGTACCTGATGACTACGCTACTGCCTGCCATCATTGCCTTCCTGGCCTTGTTGCACATGGCCTATGTGGTAGCCATAGAGCGCGGCGACAGAACCTTGCGGCGCTGGATCCGCAAAGCCGGCGGCAATGTCTACAGCGCCATGCTGGGCAAGATGCTGCCCTACACCCTATGGTACACGCTGCTTGTTGTAGCGGTCAATTTTGTGATGTTCACCTTCCTGCATTTTCCCTTGCAGGGGAGCTGGGGATACATTGTGCTGGCATCGTTCCTGCTGATTTTTGCGGCACAGAGTGCTGCCTTGTTGATAGCCGCCTGTCTACCCGACGCGCCCCTCACGATGGGCGTCACCACCATATATGGTGCTATGTCGTTCTCGCTGAGTGGCTTTTCCTTCCCTGTGGAGAGCATGCCGTTGTTTTTCCAGGCTTTCTCGTGGCTCTACCCCATACGGCACTATTTCCTGATATACACCAAGGTGGGCATCTATGGGCAGGGCTTTGACACCATCTGGCCGCAGGTGGCTGCCCTGGTAGCCTTCGGATTGCTGGCGATGGTGGGCAGCGTGGTGCTGCAGCGGCAGTATAAAGACAACAGATGGTATACTGAGGAGGTATTGGCGATATGAAGCAGGTGTTGATGAACATACTGGAGGTGTTCCAGATCGAGTTGCGGAGGGTCTTCCACGACAAGATGGTGATACTGATCTTCTTCATTGCCACCCTACTCTACCCTCTTATCTTCTGCGGCATCTACTACAACGAGAATGTGGAGCAGCTGCCTATCGCTGTCGTCGATGAGGCATGCTGTGAGGCGAGCAAACGTTTTGTCCACAAGCTTGATGCCACGCCGGAGCTGCAGGTGGCCTACCGCTGTATGAACATGGGCGAGGCGGAGCGGCTGATGCGTAGAAGGGATGTGCATGCCATCTTCTATTTCCCGCGCGATTTCTCGTCGCTGTTGGCGACAGAACATACGGCACATATCGGGGTGTTCTGCGATATGTCGTCGTTCTATTTTTATAAGGCTGCGCTGCTGGGCGGCAACAATGTGCTCATCGACGAGATGCACACCATCCAGCTGGAGCGTCTGGAGCGTGACGGCATAAGTGGTCGTCAGGCCATAGAGCAGATGCAACCCGTCACCTATGACAACATCACGGCCTACAATCCCTCTGGCGGCTACGGGTCGTTCTTCCTGCCGGCGCTGATGGTGCTGGTGATGCACCAGACCCTTTTCCTGGGTATCTGCATCCTTGCCGGTGCCGCCAACGAACACCGCCGCTCGCTGGTGCTCATACCGCCGCATCTGCGCAACCGTTCCTTCCGTCACGTCACCGTGGGGCGTGCGCTGGCGTACCTGACGCTGTATACGCCCATCACGCTGGTGGACCTGTGGTTCATCCCGCGGTGGTTCCACCTGCCACAGCTGGGCAACCTATACAATATCATGGTTTTCGCGCTGCCCTTCCTGCTGGCCGTCATCTTCTTTGCCATGACGATAGGCAACATCTTTGTGCGGAGGAAGATCACGCCGATGCTGTGCTTTGTATTCTTCAGCGTCATCCTGTTCTTCCTGAGCGGCATGGTGTGGCCTCACTGTGCGATGCCACGCTTCTGGCAGGCATTTGCCTTCGTCTTCCCCTCGACACCGGCCATGCAGGGCATGGTGAAGATCACCTCGATGGGTGCCGAGTTGCACGAGGTGCGTTTCGAATACCTGGTGCTGTGGGTACAGGCGGGCTTCTACTTCATCACGGCGACCTTCTCGCTGTGGTTCATCAAGAGGTACAAACTCTATAACGCGATGAACAGCCTGAAGATTTAAGAGTGATAAAAATTGAACTATGTTTATTACATTGTTTCTTGTTTTTGTGGTGCTGATGCTGGCGCTTGACCTTTTTGTGGTGCACAAGAAAGACCGCGAAGTCACCATGGGTGAGGCGGCGTTGTGGACGGGCATATGGATCGGTTTGGCGCTACTCTTCGCCTTGCTGCTCTATTTCTTCCCCGGTATGGTGCATGGCGATACGGGCGTGGACAGAGGAGAGCAGGTGTCGCAGTTCCTGGCGGGCTACTTCCTGGAGAAGTCGCTATCGATAGACAATATCTTTGTCATGTTGCTCATCTTCCGCTCTTTTGGCGTGAAAAAAGAATACTACCACCGTGTTCTTTTCTGGGGTGTCTTCGGTGCCATCGTGCTGCGCTTCATCTTCATTTTCGGATTGAGTGCCGTGGTGAGCCGTATGTCGTGGGTGCTGGCGGTCTTTGGTGTGTGGCTTCTCTACAGTGGTGTGAAGATGTTCTTCAAGAAAGACGACGAGACGATGGATACGGCTAATCATCCGGCGGTACGTATAGCGTCGAAATACCTGCCCTTCACGCGTGAGAGCCACGGTCATTCCTTCACCCGCCGTGAGGCTGGCAAGCTGCTCTTCACCCCCCTGTTCCTGGTGCTCGTGGTGATTGAGTTCTCTGATATTGTCTTTGCTGTCGATTCCATCCCTGCCGTTTTTTCCGTGACGCAGGATGCCATGATTGTCTACACCTCGAATATCTTTGCCATCCTGGGTTTGCGGTCGCTCTTCTTCCTGGTGAGCCACATGGCCGACCGCTTCTGGCTGCTGCATTACGGTCTTGGGGCACTGCTGAGCTTCATAGGTCTGAAGATGCTCGCAGCAGAATTTTTGGGCTTCGAGATGAGCGCGGTGGCGTCGCTGCTGGTGATACTGACCATCTTGGCGATAAGCATCGGGCTGTCGCTGGTGATCAGGAAAGAGGAAAAATGAATGTATAAGATGTGATCTTTAGAGGTTTAAAGATCGAAGGCGATTTTTTGTTCTATGTGTTGCACGTGGACGGCAACGGGGTAGTTGTCGTGGAGCCATTGTGCTATCTGCTCGGTGCAGAACACCGATCTGTGCTGGCCGCCGGTACAGCCGAAAGCCACCTGGAGGTGTGTGAAATGGCGTGAGAGGTATTTCTGCACGGATTGGGAGAGTATCCCTTTCACGTGATCCAGGAAGGACCCTACGGCCTCTTCGCGCTGCAGAAACTCTATCACCGTGGCATCGCGGCCTGTGTAGGCCTTGTACTGGTCGTAGCGTCCGGGGTTGGGGAGTGCGCGACAGTCGAAGACGAAGCCTCCCCCATTGCCGGTGGGATCGGGGGGCAACCCCTGCTTGTAGCTGAAGGAGAGGAGGGTGACGGTAAGTGGAATGTAGGAAGTGGAAAGAGGATCGTGGGAAGTGGGAAGTGGGAAGTGGGATGTGGCGTCGAGGGTGGCGAGGTGCTCTATCTCGGGAAGCGGCGGCAGGAGGCGCTGGTCGAGGAGGTGGCGTAGGTTGTCGAGGGCTTGGGGAATACTCTGCAGAAAATAGGGTTTGCCCTGGAAGATGCCACGGTATCCATAGGCTCCGAGGTTCTGCAGCAGGCGCAGCAGGCGGTATGCCTGGAAGTGGCGTAGCCACAGATCACGCTGCTGCCCCTCAATGCCACGGTAGTCGAGGTAGTGACGCAGCAATTCGTCGCGGATAGGCTGCGGAAGATCGCTGCTGGTGCTGTAGAGGAGCGAGACCACGTCGTACTGTGCCGCGCCGCGCCGCGCACCCTGGTAGTCGATGTAATACAACACATCGTCCTTCACCATGATGTTTCGCGGGTTGAAGTCGCGGTAGAGGAAGTACGAAGTGTTGGCCTCGAGAGCCATGGTGGCGAGGGTCTCAAAATCGTCCTCGAGGCGCGCCTCGTTGAAAGGAAGAGAAGCAAGCTTGAGGAAGTTGTACTTGAAATAGTTGAGGTCCCACGCTATTGCCTGCTTGCCGAAGTCGGCGATGGGATAGGCCCTGGAGAAATCGATATCCGCGGCGACACGCTGCATGTCGGCGAGGTCGCTCAACGCCTGCCGGTAGAGGTGGAGGATATGTTTGTCCACGCCACGACCCTGCTGGCGGTTGGCGCGGAGGATATCGTAAAGCGATGTGTCGCCGAGATCCTGCTGCAGGTAGTGGCGCCGGTCACTCGCCACAGCGTAGAGCTGCGGCACACGAACGCCGCGCTCGGCCAGCTGCCCCGTGAAAGAGAAGAAGGCCTCGTTCTCGTCGATGTCGGAAGCTATGCACCCTATGGCGCTGACGGGCGTAGTGCCGCCCGTCGTGAGACGGTAGTAGCGGCGCGACGACGCGGAAGACGAGCCCATAGCAAGACAGTGGACGGTTTCTTGTCCCGACCACTGCAGGAAGAGCTCCTGAAGTGTTTCCATTGAGGGCTACTGTTGCTGTTCTTCGCTGCTCTCGGCCTGGTTCTGTGCGTTGCGCACCTCGTCAAGCATGCGGCATTTGCCCGTGAAGACGGCGCCGGGCTCGATGGAGAGTTTGTTGATGAGGATGTCGCCTTTGACACGCGCGGTGGAGTGAAGCGAGAGGAGCTCCTTGACGGAAAGGTTGCCGTTGACGGTGCCGATGATGTTGGCGTTCTGGCAGAGGATATTGCCATTGACGATACCATTGTCGCCGACGACGAGTTTGCCGTTGAGCTGGATGTTGCCCTCGAGGGTGCCGTCGAGGCGGAAGTCGCCGGAAGCGGTGATGTCACCTTTGATGAGGGTACCGGAGGTGATGATGTTGATGGTGGTGTTTTCTGTTTCCATTGTTTTTGCCATAATTAGTTGTTATTGTTTGATGATTTACTATTTACGTTTTATTTTTTGTTAGATTCTAAGTAGTATTGTTTGAAAAAGGCGTTGTAGGCGTCGAGGGTTTTACGGTTATAGAAGGTGGCGTAGTTCTGAGTGGAGATGACGAGAGGCGTGCATTGTTCCTTGCTGTAGGCTTGGAGAGGGCTTTGTGGCGAGAGCAGGTGACGGTAGTAGCCCATAGCCTGTTCCGCATCGAGGAAACGGTGGATGGTGAGGAGTTGTGATGTGTCGGTGAAGAGTGTGGCGTCGACTTTGAGGCCCGCATTGGAGTAGTATTGGCTGTTGAAGTCTGCGATGCGATACTGCAGCTCGGTGGCGCGCACGGTGCGGTCGTCGGC
>CACZRR010000006.1 GCA_902783595.1 uncultured Bacteroidota bacterium | reverse complement strand
GATTAAAGCGATGCCACCGTATGTCCAGCATCGCGTTCGGAGATTAAAGCGATGCCACCGCACCTACTAAATAGACAACCAAAAAGTTTTTTCATAATACAAAAATATCGTATCTTTGCCGTCCATAATTAACGGGTAACACACCCCGCAACCGACGTGTTATCATTTGGTTGCTACATATTTATGGAAATGAAACATAATAATAAATGGAACTCAAAAAAATAAAATCAGCCCTCATCTCCGTCTACTATAAGGACGGCCTCGAGGACATCGTTCGCGCGCTCGACGCCCAAGGCGTCACCATCTACTCCACCGGCGGCACCTTCGACTTCATCAGCCGCCTCGGCATCAAGCCCCTCCCAGTAGAAGGTCTCACAGGCTACCCAAGTATCCTCGGCGGCCGCGTAAAAACACTGCACCCAAAAGTGTTCGGCGGCATCCTCGCTCGCCGCGACAACGAGGGCGACAGACAACAACTGGCACAGTACGAAATACCCGAGATCGACCTCGTCATCGTCGACCTCTACCCCTTCGAGGAAACGGTGGCAAGCGGCGCAGCAGAACAGGACATCATTGAGAAAATCGACATCGGAGGCATCAGCCTCATCCGCGGCGCAGCCAAAAACTACAACGACGTGGTCATAGTACCCGCCGTCGACTACTACCGCGAGTTCCTCGACATCTACCGCAACCAAAACGGCGCCACAACACTCGAACAACGACGCCGCTTCGCAGGATACGCCTTCGGCGTCAGCAGCCACTACGACACCGCAATCCACGGCCACTTCGTGGGCACCCCTCTGCGCTACGGTGAAAACCCCCACCAGAAAGGCACTTTCTACGGCGACCTGGATGCATGCTTCGACAAACTCAACGGCAAAGAAATCAGCTACAACAACCTCGGCGACATCGACGCCGCCTGCGCCCTTATCGACGACTTCGAAGGACAGACAGCATTCGCCATACTCAAGCATAACAACGCCTGTGGCATGGCAGTACGCCCCACATTGCTCGACGCATGGAAGGACGCCCTGGCTGGCGACCCCGTCAGCGCTTTCGGCGGCGTGCTCATCACCAACCAACGCATCACACGCGATGTGGCGGAAGAAATGCACAAGATTTTCTTCGAAGTGTGTATAGCCCCCGACTACGACGATGACGCTCTCACCACCCTCCGTGGCAAGAAAAACCGCATCATCCTGCGTCGCAAAAAATTCCGCATGGCCAACCCCATGATGCGCACCGTACTGAATGGCCTGCTGGTACAAGAACGCGACACCGTCGTCCCCTCCACCGAAGAGATGACAAAGAGCGTCACCTCCACACCCATAAACAACACCCAAGCCAAAGACCTGGCCTTCGCCACCATACTCGTCAAGCACACCAAAAGTAATGCCATCGTGCTGGCGAAAAACACTCAACTGCTGGCATCAGGAACAGGCCAGACAAGCCGCGTCGACGCACTGCGACAGGCTATAGCCAAAGCGCAAAGCTTCGGATTCGACCTCCACGGCGCCGTAATGGCATCCGACGCATTCTTCCCCTTCCCCGACTGCGTCGAGATAGCTCACCAGGCTGGCATCACAGCAGTAGCTCACCCGGGCGGTAGCATACACGACCAGGACAGCATCGACTACTGCGAAAAAAACAACATGGGTATGGCAATCACTGGTATACGTCACTTTAAACACTAAAAATATATGGGACTGTTTTCTTTCTTCAACCGCGAAGTAGCTATGGACCTTGGCACCGCCAACTCCATCGTAATATACAATGACCAAGTAGTTATCGACGAGCCCTCCATCGTAGCCTACGACCGCAACAACAACAAAGTCGTGGCAGTCGGCAAGGAGGCTCAGCGTATGGACGGCCGCACAGACAACAAGAACATCGAGACGGTACGCCCTCTGCGCGGCGGCGTAATTGCTGACTTCGAGATGGCTCAGCACCTCATACGCGAACTCATAGGCATGACTAACATTAACCGTTCCTTCCTGCCGCCATCACTACGCATGGTCATCTGCATCCCCAGTGGCATCACCAACGTCGAAGAACGTGCCGTTCGCGAAAGCGCCGAACAAGCTGGCGCCAAGGAGATACGCATGATACACGAGCCTATGGCTGCTGCCATCGGTATCGGCATCGACGTGCTACAGCCAGAAGGACACATGGTCGTCGACATCGGAGGCGGCACAGCCGAGATAGCCGTCATTTCCCTCGGCGGCATTGTGTGCAACAACTCCATCCGCGTGGCTGGCGACGTCTTCAACGACAATGTGGTCGAATACATGAAACGTCAGCACAACATGATCATAGGTGTGCGCACCGCAGAGAAAGTGAAAATCGCCGTAGGCGCTGCAGTGAGCGAACTGGCAGACCCCCCAGAGGACTACCACACCCTCGGACGCGACCTGCTAACGGGTCTTCCCAAGGAAATAAGCGTCAACTACAAGGAGATAGCTCACGCCCTCGACCGCTCTATCGCTCAGATCGAACAAGCCATCCTCGACACCCTCGCCGCTACACCTCCCGAACTGGCAGCAGATATCTACAAGACTGGCATATACCTCGCCGGCGGCGGCGCCATGCTCCGCGGTCTCGACCAGCGCGTGGCATCAAAGACCAAACTGCAGGTCCACATCGCCGAGGATCCTCTCCGCGCTGTAGCACGCGGAACAGGCATCGCACTCAAGAACTTCAACAAGTTCTCTTTCCTAATCCGATAAACAATAAGGGTGGAGCCCCCCCACCCTTTTACATTACCAGACGCCCTCCGCAAACAGCAGAGGGCGTCAACTTTATACCCTCAATACAACGTTGCCATCTGGGAGAGAATCTTTCCAAGCCGATCTGTGACAACACGCGGCGTAGCATCATAACCTCCGACAATGATAGCAAAGGCCAGTCGGTCTCCATTAGCAGCATCGATATAGCCGGCATAAGCCTTGACACCATCCATAGTACCAGTCTTGACGCGCATGGAGACACCCGCAGGAAGCGAGGTCACAAGATTCTTGGCGGTACCACTCTCCCCCACCTTGGCAAGCGACTGATGGAAAAGGTCAAAGAAAGGCTGACGCGCCACAGCCATCAGGTAGCGGCAAAGAAAATCTGTGGTGACACGGTTGGAACGAGAAAGACCGCTGCCATCGACAACCTTAATACCCGAAGTCTCAAGATGCAACTCACGAAAATAATCGTTCACAGCCTTGGCTCCATTCTCAAAAGTACCCTTACCATAGGCCTTATAACCCAAATACTTGAATATGGATTCAGCATAGACATTGTTGGAGGTGAGGTTGGTGTATTGTGCTATGGTGTAGTAGTCGGTACTGCGGTAGTCCAACAAAGGACGCAGGCTGTCAGGCTGCGAATAAACTTGCATGGAGTTGGACGAGATGCTGATACCATGAGTGCGTAAATAGGAAGCAAAAAGGTCAGCACACTGGCGCGCAGGATTGGGGAGGGCTCCACGAACAGCAAACTCGCCCTTACCCATGGGAACAGTGCCACGATAGTGACGTATATGCTCAGTAGGACTACCATAGATAATGACGTTATCACCTGAGCCTGCAGGTCCTGTCGTCACCTCAGAAAGGCCTCGAACATCAATGTTCTTGGGTTGCGTACGCACAGCAGCGGCAGGTAGCCCCTGTCGGTTGCCAGGAGCGAAATAGACGAAGTACATGTTCTCGTGGAAGTTGAGACCACTGACACCAGCAGCATAGTAGTTGCCCACATCGCCCCACTGCCATGTGTTATGCAGGGGCTGCTCATCAAAAACCTCGACATTAAAGCAGATACGCCCATCAATGCGGCGCACACCCTTATAGCGCAACGCCTTCATCCACCCATCAAAAAGCGAGTCGGGAGAGGTCTGCCGATAACGATAGGAACCTAAAAGGGGATCGCCACCACCGGTGATATAGACATTGCCATGAAGGACACCATCACGGTCTATCTCGCCACGGATGGCCAACTGGGTGGTAAAACGAAAATCAGAGCCTAAACGGGCAAAGCCCGTACCCGTGGTGAAAAGCTTCATCACCGAGGCAGGAGGCATAGACATTTGCTCATTGTAAGCATAGACCTGACGCCCCTTACTGACGTTATAGACACAAACCGACAAGGTGCCGTGACGGAAGGCAGGATCACGCTGTATCTCGAGAACTTTCCTCTCCAAAGCAGCCGACTGCTGCGCCGAAAGGGTAGCAGCAGCGAATAGTACAATAAAGAATAAGGATGATATCTTTTTCATAGTCAGGTGTCGTTTATTGTTGACGTAAACTTTCGTTGATAGCCTCAATATCGTCAAGCAAGGCATCGCGACCATAACCTGTGAGCGACGAGGTGAGGAACATCGGCGGCAATTCCTCCCAGATCTCCCCGAGGGCTTTCTTCATAGCCTTCACATTACCCATCACCTCACGCTGCTTCTCTTTGTCGGTCTTGGTGAAGACAATCGAAAGGGGCACACCATGCGTACCCAGGAAGGTAATGAACTCCAAATCGATGCGTTGTGGCGGTATACGGCTATCGATAAGCACATAGACGTTGGTGAGGGCCTCTCGATGGAGGAAATAGTCGCGCATCATGGCACCCCACTGTTCACGGGCGCTCTTCGATGTGCGAGCATAACCATAACCAGGCAAGTCGACGAGGTACCACTCGTCGTTGATGAGGAAATGATTAATCAGCTGCGTCTTCCCCGGTCTGCCTGATGTCTTCGCAAGACCCTTTACCCCAGTGAGCATGTTGATGAGTGACGACTTACCCACATTGCTGCGTCCGATGAATGCATATTCAGGACGCCCATCGGAAGGGCATTTCTTATAGTTCGGACTGCTGATACAGAAGGTGGCAGAGGCTATCTTCATACTACCGTTTGCTTCTGTTATGTTTGATTTTACGCAACTCCTGCAGTAGTTCGCGACGCTTCTCCCTGAGAGCCTTGAGCTCCTGAAGTGTATCGCGTTCCTCGTCGTTCACCTTCTTCCACCACGGCAACATCTGCATATTGATGGAGAATAGACGCCGACGGTCAAGCTTTTGGTTTTTCAGCTGGTAGCTTTCCAGATAGCGCTGTCGCTTGTCGGGAAAAAGGTCACTGAGGGTAATGAGGATACCAGTATCTGTGGTACCTACAAGATGATGGTTCGGACAGGTGCCAAAGGAACGCATAGTAGAGGACAGGTTCATGTAGGCATTAATCAATGGCGGCACAGTACACCCGCGACCGCGCACAGCGTGTAACAGAATTTGGTAATCTTCTTTGTAGTTACGACCATTGAAGAGCTGTACAAGAGAATTATAGTCGCTCTCTATCTCCACTTTCTCGTATGGCCACACCAGCCCATCTCGATCGGGGAAATGCTTTTGGTAAAAATAAAGTATCATGTCGCGCGCCTGCGCATCGATATCGCCGTACATGGTGATCTTGCCAAAGAAATAGCGCGTCTCCGGGATCTCAAGTGCCAGACTTCCCAAACCGTCCCACAAATTATCAAGGCTGTAGAGCCCCTTGCGTATGCTCGTGGATGGTTGATAGGCAGGCTGTACAAAAGCACGCCCCAACTCCACGGTATAGGGAAGATAGTTGTCGATAAATTCCTGACTGAACTGATACTGATCGGCAGTGGGAGTGACAATAGAGCCGTCGTCGCGTCGCATCATGTTGCTGCCATGAATAAAGCGGTAGGCCCCAATAATCTCCTCGTCCTCAGGGCTCCATACAAAAAGCTGCTTGCAGCAGTGAGGGTCGTCTAAGGTGTCATACTGATCAATGTCGACCTCCTTGCCGGTACCGCCACCATCGGTGGCAAAACTCAACTCACGCAGACGACCTATCTCGCGCATAATATTGGGGGAGAGATGCGCCGTAGTGACGTAGATTTCCTTGTTGCCGTAGTTGCTTTTGCGAAGGAAATGGCGCTGTTTGAGCTCTTTCTTGATGAGAGCCCTGTCAACGGGTGGTGCTATATACGAGAGATCCATACGGTGGTTATGAGTGGTGCGTAAATAATGCGTCAGGATTGCCTTTTAGCTTATAGACGTGGTCTCGAAGCAACGACGCCCACTCCGTAGCGGTATGGCTCTGGTCAAATGTCTGCCAGGGAATAGGGGCGCCAAAGGTGATGGTAATATGTTTGCCACGCTGGGCAAACATCTCGGCAGGAAGCATCGCCATCTCGAAAGAGAACTTGATACCCAGGCGGCGGCGCAGATTGGCTACACGGTAGAAAATGCCACGGTTGCGCGCCTCAGTATAGACTGGCACAATGTCACGATGATAGCGCACCGCCTTCTTCACCACCGTGGGATGCCACTCTAGGTCGCGGATGATACCCTTGCGACGACGCGAAGCAGCTCCGGAAGGGTAGTAAAGCAATACGTTGTCACCGGCAAAGGCCTCTTCAAGACCCGCCATTGATTTGCTGCGGCTCACTTTGTTGATGGGGACAAAAAGACTGCGAAGACCGGGAAGATATAACAGAAAGTCGGTAACAGGGAAAACAATATCCTGACGACGACGACCCACAGCATCCATCAACGCAAGACCATCAGGACCGCCAAGGGGATGATTTCCTACAACCATGGGACAACCGTCCTCCGGCAGGCGTTCCAAACCCCTCACGGTGATCTTCATACCCAAATTCCACGGCTCCTCGCCCTCAATGAATGCATATACAAAATCCAAACCAAAGAGGTGGCGGTTTCGGTAGATGGTGTCATTAATCTGGTCGACATGAAGCATCTTTCCAAGCCATCGCTCTACGAAGTGCGGAACACGTACATTCTTGTCGCCCAAAATCTTATGCAGGTCGACATAGTGCTGACCAATCTCCTCTGCTTTTATGTCTGTTGTATTTCCCATGTACACTTTTATCTTCCTCAGTCTTCACAACTCAAAACACTCATTTTTATTGTGCGAAAATATTTTTTTCATCCCCGTAAAATAAAAACCACACAACAACGTTTAGCCAGTCATATCGTATAAAACCATCAACAATTAAGAGATCATGCAAGAAACAACCCCCAACGCCAACCGCTACGACTATACCCCCGCACTAAACTTCTTCCGCCGTTGGCGGAAATGGATGCTTATCGTCTTCCTCGGTGCCGCCGTAGTGTCACTGGTGCTATCTCTGCTCATCACACCCCTATTCAGCTCGAAAGCCATCATCTTCCCCTCCAATACCAACCGACTCTCAAAAGCCATCATGGGCTTCCACTACAGCATGGACTTCATGGATTATGGTGGCGAACGCGACTGTGAGTATGCCCTCCAAATTCTCAACTCGCGCACCATGCAGGACGCCGTGTGCGAACGCTTCGATCTGGCTAACCACTACAAAATCAAGCCCGACAATCCCCATCTCAAATACGAGCTCTCCAAGCGTTACGATAGCCGCATCAGCTTCAAACGCACCGAGTTTATGGGCGTGCGCATCGCCGTTCTCGATAAAGATCCTCAGATGGCTGCAGACATCGCCAACTACATTGTCACCAAGTACGACACCCTCTGCCGCGAAATACACCGCGAACGCGCCGAAAACGCTGCTCAGGTGATGGACGGCGTATGCCGCAGCATGGAACGCGAGATCGACTCGCTGTCCAAAGCGGCCCCCTCTCCTTGGCAACAGAAACTCATCGCCGACCGCTGCAAAGACCTTGCCGATCTGCAGACACGCGCCACAGAAACACGCGTGGATAAAGACCAGGCAATCTCCTACAAATACAACGTCGAGATGGCCGTAGCATCCGATAAGAAAGCATCACCCAAACGCTCTCTCATCGTCCTTGGCGGCAGCTTCGGCTCACTGGCAGTGTTCATCTTCGGCCTCCTCCTTTTCGGCAAGGGAAACAAGAAAGAGGAATAGTAACAATCGCGTAGCCATAATCTTTCTGTAGACAGATGAAGCGCATCAAGGAGTGGTTCACAGCCAACCGCAGCCTTGCTATAGCACTGGGCATGACGCTGCTATTTATGGTAGTGGCAGGTTGGCAGATCCTGGCCAAAGAGCAATATAGCCTGGCGCTTATCCCCCTGGGGTTAGCCTTGCTGTGGATGCTGCTGCAACGCTTCGATACCATGCTGCTATGCATGGCTCTCTTCACGCCATTTTCCATCAATCTCGACGTCACCCACGAGCTCACCCTCTCGGTGCCTACCGAGCCGCTGATGATACTCTTCACAGCCCTCTTCTTCTTCCGTGTGCTGGTGGCAAAGAACTACGACCGCCGAATTCTGAAGCATCCCGTCACCGTACTACTGCTCTTATCGCTGGCATGGATGCTCATCACCTCTCTCTTCTCGCAGATTCCTCTGGCCTCCCTCAAACACACAGTAGCACGCGTGTGGTTTGTCACACCCTTCTTCTTCGCCTGTGCCCAGTTCTTCAAAGACAAACGGCGCATACGCCAGTTCTGGGGTGCCTACGGTATAGGTCTCGCAGCCGTCATCATCATCACCACCATCAAAACCATCGGCAACTACAGCGACCTGCAGACAATGCACCGCGTCATGCAGCCCTTCTACAACGACCACACCGCCTATGGATGCATCATAGCACTCATGATGCCTCTCACCCTCTATTTCACCTTGGGGCGCGGCAGCAGCGGTTGGCGCCGTGTACTGCCGGCAACTCTATTCGTGCTGCTCGGGGTGGGCGTGGTTTTCTCCTACTGCCGCGCCGCATGGCTCAGCTTGGCAGGAGCCTTAGGCATGTACATTCTCGTGCGCGCAGGCCTCAAAATGCGCTGGATACTCGCCCTCATTGGCATAGCCGTGGTGGGCTTCTTTGTCTACCAAAGCGACCTGCTCTACCGCCTGAGCAAGAACAAACAAGACTCCAGCTACACACTTGCAGAACAGATACAGAGCATCTCCAACATCTCTACCGACGCATCCAATCTCGAGCGCCTGAACCGATGGGCATCGGCCATACGCATGTGGGACGAACACAAATGGAACGGTTGTGGCCCTGGCACCTACCAGTTCCTCTACGCCTCCTACCAACGCTCCTACCAGCTCAGCACCATCAGCACCAATGCCGGCAACCGCGGCAACGCACACAGCGAATATATCGGGCCTCTCACCGAGCAAGGTATCCCCGGCGCCATATTGGTCATCGCATTGGTACTCACAACCTTCGCCACAGGAGTGCGCATATACCGTACATCACACAACCCGCAAGTGGCCAAACTAGCTCTTGCACTGGCATTAAGCCTGCTTACCTACTATATCCACGGTATCTTCAACAATTTCCTCGACACAGACAAACTCTCCGTTCCCTTCTGGGCCTTCACAGCAGCCATTGTAGCCCTCGATATCTACGGCGATGACAATGACTCACTCGTCGCTGGTGTCACTGATAAAACGTCGATAAGCGCTGAAGGTGTTAGCGCGTGAGAGGAAACCCAAGTAGTTGTCGGCATCGTCCACCACCACAAGATTGTAACGGTCAGAGACACGGAACTTCTCCACCACGTCGCTCAACGTATCACTACCGCGCACCAAATCACCCTCTGACAACGGGTGCATGAGCTCGTCGACAACGACAGTATCATAGAGATCCGTGCGGAACATAATCTTACGCACATCGTCAAGCAATACCACCCCCACAAACTTATCGTCGTCGGTGAGAACGGGGAAGATGTTGCGCCGCGAGGTTTGTATCACCTCGACAAGATCGCGCAGACAGTTGCCGCTACGAACAATCACGAAATTGGTCTCTATGAGGCGCTCCATATCCATCAGATGCCAAGCAGAGGCATCCTTATCATGAGTGAGTAAGTTGCCCTGCGCGGCCAACTTGCGAGCATAGATAGAATGGTGTTCAAAGGGGTTGACACAGAGGTAGGTAACAGCCGATGTGGCCAACAGCGGAACGAGCAGTTGATATCCTCCGGTGATATCGGCAATAAGGAACGTTGCCATAAAGGGGGCATGCATCACTCCGGTCATCACCGCTGCCATACCCACCAACGCGAAACTGGCGGCATCCTGCATGGAGAGGCCCAAAGCTGCAAGGACGGCAGCAACAGCATATCCCGATAGACCTCCAATGATGAGGGAGGGGCCGAAGGTGCCACCCACACCACCGCTACCAATGGTGGTGGCTGTGGCAATAGCCTTGAGAACTATAAGGGCAAAAAGAAGCGCTATGGTCACCCCTGTATTGCCCGCCCACGAAGCATAAATAGCCCCCTCAAACAGACTTGTGGCATCACCGGAGAGCAGACGCGACAGCATATCGTAGCCTTCGCCGAACAAGGGCGGAAACAAGAATACCAGCACGCCCAACACGCTGCCGCCTATTATCATACGCACCCAGCGACTATGAACGGTGGCCAGAAGCGACTCCACCTTGTCGGTAACGCGGAGAAAATAAACCGACACAATAGCACAAAAAACGCCCAATACAATATACCACGGAAGCTGTCCGAGGGCGAAGGCATGCGTCACCTCGAAGTGGAACTGCACATCGGGGCCCAAGAAAAAGTACGAGAGCGAAGCGGCAGTCAATGCCGACAGCAGTAAGGGCATCGCCGTGGTGGCACTGAGGTCAAAAAGGAATACCTCAAGAACAAAAAGGATACCGGCAAAAGGAGCCTTAAAGATACCCGCGATGGCACCCGCCGCACCACACCCCAAAAGGATACGTACGCTGCGCGGGGAGATATGCAGCAGACGACCAATATTGGAGCCTATGGCCGACCCCGTAGAGGCTATAGGCGCCTCCAATCCGACACTACCGCCAAAAGCCACGGTAAGCGTCGATGCTATGAGCGAGGTGTAGGTGTTCTTGACAGGAAGGCGTGAATGGCCACGGCTGATAGCCAGCAACACCGACGGCAACCCATGACCAATATCGCCACGCACCACATAACGCACGAAAAGGACGGTAAGCAAGATACCTATCCCGGGGAAGATAAGCATAGCCACATTGCCGTCGAATGAGGTAAATTCTCCCAGGTGCATCACAAAACGGCCAGCATAGAAGACAAGGTTCTTCAGCAACACCGCCGCCAAACCCGACAACAACCCCACCACCACAGCAAGAAGCAACACCAGAGCATTTTCGCTGAGGTGACGCAGGCGCCAACGGTGGAGCCGAACCCGGATATGGTGATATCTTGACATGAAAAAAAAACGCTGCAAAGATACGAAAAATAATCGGGACGCGTTATCTCTGCTAAAAAAATAACATTTATTATGAAAAAGAGAATCTTTTTTGTCAGTTTGGTAGCCCTTATGGGCATGAGCTCCTGTGTGTCGCTCAGCGAACACGAGAACCTGCAGGCCAAATACGACCAGACGGCCAAGCAGTACCAGCTCACCCGTCAAGAACTTGACGAAATCAAGGATGAGAATGCCGCCCTCACACGCCAGAACAACGCCCTCACGGCCGACTTTGCCGACCTCTCCGCCAGCAAAAGTCGCTGCGACGGCACCGTCGATAGCCTCACCCGCCGCATTGAGAAATTGCGTCATCACTACGACACCACCATGGAAAACTATATGCAGCAGGTAGCCGGCAAGAACCGCGACCTCAACCGCGCTCAGAATCTTCTCTCCGCGCGTACCAAAGAGCTCAACGAGAAAGAGGCCGAGCTGCAAACAAAACAGGATCAGCTGCTCACACAGCAGGAGACCTTCGAGCTGCAACGTGCCGAACTGCTTGCCAAACAGCGAGAATTAGAGAACCAGGAAGCCGCCACCCGCAGCAAGCTGCAAGCCAAGGAACGTGAGTTGGAAGCTGTGCGCTCTGCCGTGAGCCGCGCGCTCCTCGGATTCGCCGACAAAGGTCTCAAGGTCGAGACAAAAGACGGCAAAGTATATGTCTCCATGGAGAACAAACTGCTCTTCCCGTCGGCCAGCTGGACGGTGTCTAAAGACGGCATCAACGCCATCAAAGAGCTTGCCAAAGTGCTCTCCGACGACGCCACCCTCAACATCATGGTCGAAGGCCATACCGACAACGATGCCTACCGCGGTTCCACGGCTGTCAAGGACAACTGGGACCTCAGCGTCATGCGTGCCACCGCCATCGTTAAACTCCTACTCCAGTATGGCCCCAACATTGACCCCGCTCGTATCGAGGCATGCGGCCACGGCGAATTTGCACCCAAAGTGCCAAACGATAGCCCTGCCAACAAGGCCATCAACCGCCGCACCGAGATCATCCTCACCCCCAATTTGGAGGGTTTGCTCCAAGAAATCGGACAATAAACACACTTCAAAGTGAACACGAAGCCGACCCCTTTGGAGGTCGGCTTCGTTCTTTTTGTATCTTGGCAACACGGTGGGTAGGTAGCATGTAGGTGTTATGTAGGTGTCATATAGGTATCATGTAGGTAAAATGGTATATATTTAACTAAACGCCAATACTTTACACAACACTTCTTTACCGACAAATTTTTTTACTTCATTGGACATCAACAAAGTACCAAACGATACGTTTTTTTAACTAGAACCTTTATCCGAAACGACATATATCCAGAAAATTTCGTACATTTGCGCACGGAGCGTATATTGCAAATATCACGCAAAGTATTGATATTGTATATAATAGAGTACTAATATAAAATAGAAAGACAATGAAAACGGGTGCAAAACGCATGGCAGAAGGGTTGCTGGCAGCATTGATGCTGGCGGTGACTTGCGGTGCTACAGCGCAGGATTTGGAGCCTCTGAAAATGCCTACGGTCAACGAGGATGCGGTGATGCAGCACATTGTGGAGCTAAGCAGCGAGCGCTACGCAGGACGATTGGCAGGCACGGAGGGGTACAATGCTGCCGTGGATTATGTGGAGAAGGTGTTGAAAGGCTATGGTCTTACTATGATGAGCCAACCCTTCGAGATTGAATGCAACGAGGTAGAGAACTGCAAGTTCAACACCTACCTGCCGGGTACCAAAGAGAAGAGGGTATACACCCTCGGCAACGAGTTTTGCTGTGCCGGCATGACAGGCCGCGGCTATGTAGACGCACAGATGGTATTCTGCGGATATGGCCTCTCTAGCGGCATGATTGATGACTACGAGAAGGTGGATGTAAAAGGCAAGATTGTCGTTGTGCTGAGCGGATTGCCCGAGGGCGGATGGCTGTCCAAAGAGGACGCCGACCGCAGCATCCTGCTGCGCGACAAGGCCCGCATCGCCGAGAAGCACGGTGCCCTGGGCATGCTCGTGGTGAACACCAGCAACAGCTGTCCTTCCTACGAACCGCAGAGCCGCATCTATTGTGGCGAGATGCCACACCTGAGCACCTTTCCCATCCTGCACCTCACACTCGACTGCGGACGCGAGTTGCTACAGGACGAGGCGATGGCGCTGGACAGCGCGATGAGCCGCATCAACTGGCTCCATGCACCTTGCTCTTTCGCCCTCACCAAGCGCACCGAGATCGACGTCAACGCCCGTTATACGCCCCGTGCCAAAACCTGCAACCTGATGGCGCTGCTGCCCGGCAGCGACAAACGGATGCAGGAGGAGTTGGTGGTAGTGGCTGCCAGCCTCGACCACGCTGGCATGCAGGGTGAGACATGCCTCTTCCCCGGCGCCGACATCAACGCTTCGGGCGTGGCAGCGCTCCTGGAGACGGCACGTCTGCTGAGCAGCAAGGGCTACCGCCCGCGGCGTAGCATTCTCTTCGTGCTCTTCAGCGGTAGCGAGACACAATATATGGGCAGTCGTATTTTCGTCACCGGATACAAAAACATGGGACGCATAGAAGCCTGCATCAACCTGCAGAACATCGGCAGTGGAGAAGGTGTGGCTCTGTTGGGCGGTGCCCGGCACCCTGAGTTGTGGGACCTTGCGAAAAAGCAGGACGATTTCAACCTGGTGGATATGCAGTGGAAAGAGAGCACCGTGCGTGGCGATGCCCGTGCCTTCGATGCCATGGGCGTGCCTTCGCTGGTGTTCACGGCACACAAAGGCATGCGTCACAACCATGTGACATCGGATATCTGGGAGAACATCGACCGTCGTCTGCTCGTGATGACCACCCAGATGGCTGTGGGCACCGTGCGAGAGGTGAGCGACGGCTACTACCAGGGTCGCAAACTCAAGAGCCGCAGCAGGAGGTAAAACAAAAGAAAATGATCCTTCGACAAGTTCAAGACAAGTAAAATTCGGAATATGTGGGCGCTCTATAAGAAAGAACTTTCGAGCTTTTTTGCCTCTCTGACAGGCTATCTGACCATTGCCGTCTTCCTGTTGCTGACGGGGCTGATGTTGTGGGTACTGAACAGCGATTTCAACATCCTCGACTACGGCTATGCCGGAATGGACGGTCTTTTCCTCATAGGACCTTTTCTCTACCTCTTCCTCATTCCAGCCATCACCATGCGTCTCTTTGCCGAGGAGCGGCGTACCGGCACCATCGAGTTGTTGCTCACCCGCGGGTTGAGCGACTGGACGGTGGTGTGGGCCAAATTCCTGGCTGCCTGGACGCTGGTCTTTGTATCGCTACTGCCCACGCTGGTGTGCTACTTCAGTGTAGTGGCGCTGGGCGATCCCGTGGGAAACATCGACAGCGGAAGCGTGGCCGGCTCCTACATCGGCTTGCTGTTGCTCGGAGCAGCATTCGTAGGCATAGGTCTTTTCTGCAGCTCGCTGACGAGCAACCAGATTGTGTCGTTCATCACCGCCGCCGTGCTCTGTGCCATAGCATATCTCGGTTTTGAGTCGATCTACAACATGGGTCTTTTCGGCAGTGCCGACCTGATCGTGAAACGCATAGGCATCATGGATCACTACGAGAGCATCAGCCGCGGTGTTGTAGACAGTCGTGACGTGCTCTACTTCGCTGGTGTAACGGTTATCTTCCTCATGGCCACACGCATGGTGCTGCAAAGCCGCATGTGGAACGGGTGGAACAGACGCAAGAACCTCAAGCGGAGCCACTGGATAGAGATGCTGGTGACGGCCGCCATCGTGCTGTCGGTGAATATCATCGGTCAATATCTCTACGGACGTCTCGACCTCACCTCGGAGCGTCGCTACACCTTGTCGCCGTCGACGAAGAAACTGCTGCGTCAGATTGACGAGCCGGTGCTATACCGCGTCTATCTGGAGGGTGAATTTCCTGCCGACTTCAAGAGGCTGCAGAACGAGACGAAGGAGATGCTCAACCAGTTCAGGGCCTACAACCGCAACGTCAACTACGAGTTTGTCAACCCCAACAGTTTCGATAACCGCGAGGAGCAGGCGGTCTTTTACCAAAAGCTGGCAGGCAAGGGTATCCAACCCACGCAGATACAGGTGAAAGGCGACAACGGAGTAACCACGCAGGTGATTATTCCTGCCGCCGACGTCATCTACCGCGGCCGTGAGACCACGGTGCAGTTGCTGCAGAACCAGAAGTACGTCAGCGAGGAGACGCTGCTCAACAACTCCATCGAGAACCTTGAGTACGCCCTCTCCAGTTCTCTGCGAGCCATTATCAAAGGCCGCAAACAGACCATCGGTTTCCTGCAGGGACAGGGCGAACTGAACGGCGGCGTGCTGTACGACATACAGCGGTCGCTGGAGGAGTTCTACAGCCTCGAGTATGTGCAGATTGACGGCAAGATACAGTCGCTCACGGCTCACAAACAACGTGAGAAAGACTCTTCCTACAGCATCTTCAACCTCTTCGACCTGCTCATCGTCGCCAAACCCACGGAGACCTTCACCGACAAGGACCTTTTCATCCTCGACCAATACATCATGTATGGCGGCAAGGTGTTGTGGCTCCTCGACGCCCTCGATGCCGATATCGACAGCCTCGCCGACCACAGCCAGATGCTCGCCACGCGCCTGCCGCTGGGTCTTGACGAGATGCTTTTCACCTACGGCGTACGCCTGAATCCCAATGTACTGATGGATATGCGCTGTCGTCCCATTCCCATGCAGGTCGGAATGGTGGGCGACAAGCCCCAGTTCCGCTTTGTGCCGTGGTACTATTTTCCCGACATCGTGCCCCTATCGGAACATCCTATCGTGCGCAACCTTGATGTCATCAAGACCGACTTTGTAGGTAGCCTTGACCTCATCGACAACGACATCCGAAAGACTGTTCTCCTCACCTCTTCGGAGTATACGCGAGTGAAGAACGCACCCGCCCTTATCGACCTTGCCGACGCACAGATAGAGCCCGACCAGCGTCTTTACAACCGCAGCAGTCTTCCCGTTGCCGTGCTGCTTGAGGGCGAATTCCGATCGACCTGGCGAAACCGGCTGGCCCCCACGCTCACCGAGCAGAGTGCCATAGGTTACCGCGACATCAGCAAGCCTACCAAGATGATTGTCATAGCCGACGGCGATATCATCCGCAACCGCTTCAATAGCGAGGAGGGCATCGCCTATCCCGTGGGTTACGATAACTACACGCAAACCATCTATGCCAACAAAGAGCTGCTGCTCAACGCCGTAAACTACCTGGTGGGCGACGAAGGACTGCTTGAATCGCGCACGCGCAGCATACGGCTTCGCAAACTCAATGTGATGAGGGTGAAAGAGCAACGTGGATTCTACCAAGCCCTGAACATCGTGGCCCCCCTTCTTCTGCTCGGCGCAGCAGCAGCAACCATCACCATCATCCGAAAAAAACGCTATAGAAAGGTAAAGTAACATAAGACCATCCTCTCTGCAATGAAAAAGAAACACATCATACTCCTTGCCGTGGCTGCTGCCATCATCATTGTTGCAGCCATTGTGGCCATCAGCGGCTCACGCAACGCCACCTTCGAGCAAGACTACCACATCGAGGATACCGCCAGTATCACCAAGATCTTCATGGCTGACAAACAAGATGTCTGCGTCACCCTCACCCGTGGTGCCGACGGACGTTGGGTTGTCGACGACACCTACGAAGCCAATGCTCCTATGGTGGACCTGTTGCTGGAGACCCTGAACACCATGCGCATCCGTGAGCAGGTGAACAAGAACGCCATTCCCAACGCCATCAAGGATCTGGCCGCCCACAGCATCAAGGTGGAAGTCTACCAGAACACTCCTTGGATCAACTGGTTCGGCGGACGCCTGCAGCTGTTCTTCCGCGAACGTCTCACCACAACCTACTACGTGGGGCGAGAGACGCGCGACATGATGGGGTCCTTCATGTTCCGCGAGGGAGACAAAGTGCCCTATGTGATCCACATTCCCGGATTTCGTGGTTTCCTCACGCCACGCTTCGTCACCGAACCGTTGAAGTGGCGCAGCCATACCATTGTCGACCTGAACGTGAGGGCCATTGCCCGTGTGGAGCTCGACATTCCCCAGTCGCCTGCCGAGAGTTTCGCCATCGTGCGACAGGGGGATGGTTTCGGCATGGAACTCACCCATCCCGTGCAACCCGTTGTGGGTTTTGACACCGCCCGTGTGGCGCGGATGCTCAGTTCCTTCACCTGGCTGAACTTCGACGAGTTTGCCTCCATCGTGCCCAACAGTTTTGCCGACAGTTGCGTCAGTGGTGTCCCGCGTACCATCCTGCGTATCACCGATACTGCCGGTGTAACCCGCGAGGTGAAGACTTTCATCAAGTACATCAACCCCGACGACCTCATCACCATACCCGACCCGGACACATACGAGACGTTCGATCTTGACCGTCTCTACGCCATCATCAGCGGAGGCAGCAGCAAAGGTCCCGACACGGTGCTGATACAATACTACGTTTTTGACAACATCCTGCAACCCGCGAGCTACTTCCGCGGTGCTGACAAAACGACTCTTGCCAAATGAGGCCCCTGATACTGATCACCAATGACGATGGCGTTGCTGCCAAAGGCATCCGAGCTCTCGACGAGGTTGCCATGGAATTTGGCGACGTAGTGGTGATGGCACCCGAGCACGACGCCTCTGGAACGAGTCATAGCATCACTTCGTCACGTCCGCTTCGCGTACGTGAGGTGAAGAAAAGCGAAGGTCTCAGCGTATACTGCTGCGACGGGACACCCGTCGACTGTGTCAAACTGGCCACCGAATACTTCTGTCCACGCCAACCCGACCTGGTGCTGTCAGGCATCAACCACGGCAGCAACAGTTCCATCAACGTGCTCTACAGCGGCACCATGGGTGCCGTCATCGAGGCCACGGCGTTGGGTTTTGACGCCATCGGATTCTCGCTGCTGCACCACAGCCGTGAGGCCGATTTCAGCGGCTGCCTACCGTGGGTGCGACAAATCATCGGCAACACCCTTGAGAAAGGGCTGCCCCCCCATGTGTCGCTCAATGTCAATATTCCACGTCTGCCTGCCGCCGATATCCGCGGCATACGCATCTGTCATGAGGCGAGGGCGTCGTGGCGTGACAGTTTCGAGCAACGCAGCGATCCTCAGGGACGTCCCTACTGGTGGCTCACCGGCAAATTCATCTGCGACAATCCCCCCGACACCAGTGACGAATGGGCTCTGGCAAACGGATATGTGTCGGTGGTACCCATCCATCCCGACTTCACCCACTACGCCGCCATCGACGACCTCAAACGACAATACAAAGAATAGCGAAACGATATTTGCAATGCAACGCATCAAGCACTTTCTACATTCCGACACAGCAACCACCGGCATCGTCGTAGGGCTGAGCGTCCTTGTATTGGGCAGCCTATTGCTCACCGCAGGCCTCCTCATTGCTGGGCAGCCTGCTTGCGAACATCTTCGCTGGTATGGCGGTGTGTTCGTGGTGCTGATCCTTGTGCTGCGTTATTACGTCAAGCTACAAAAAGCCACAGTTGTCAAGAGCCTCATCATCCTACTCTTCATCACCTTTCTTCTCTATATGTTCCTTCTCTTCCGCACCCATTCCCTCGTTCTGCAATGAAGTATTACATCATAGCTGGTGAAGCCTCTGGGGACCTTCATGGTGCCAACCTCATCCGCGCCCTATGCGCCGGCGACCCTGCTGCCGAATTTCGCTTCTGGGGTGGCGACGCCATGAGCCTTGCCGCCGGTAGCGAGCCGGTGCGCCACATCCGCGACCTTGCCATCATGGGGCTTGTGGAAGTAGCCATGCACCTGCGCACCGTACTAGGTAACATAGCTTACTGCAAGGCCGATATCCTGCGGTGGAAGCCCGATGTGGTGGTGGGTATCGACTATCCCGGCTTTGCCCTCAAGATCGAGGCATGGGCACACGACAACCATATCAAGGCCGTGCACTACGTATCGCCACAGCTGTGGGCATGGAAAAAGGGACGCCTGAAAGGTATGCGACGCTACTTGGATCGGCTATGCTACATACTTCCCTTTGAGCAGGACTTCTATGCTGCCAACCAGATGCCACAAGCCACCTATGTGGGGCATCCGCTGCTTGACGCTATCGCGGGAAGCACCTTCCCGGCTCCCACACTGCCCGATGACCCGCGTCCTATCGTTGCGTTGCTGCCTGGCAGCCGCAAACAGGAGTTGCGGCGCAGCCTACCCATCATGGCACGCCTGGCGCAGCGTCATGCCGACTACCGCTTCGTGGTGGCAGGCATGAGCCTGCTTGGCGAGCGCCTGTATCGACAGCTGATGCCTGCCGGAGCAGAAGTTGAGGTCGTCTATGACCAGACCTACAACCTGCTTAGCGTAGCGCATGCCGCCGTGGTATGCTCGGGCACCGCCACCCTCGAGACGGCACTCTTCCACGTGCCTCAGGTGGTATGTTACCGTGCCAACCCTATCACCATCGCCGTGGCTCGCGCCATAGTGGGAAGACATATCAACCACATAGCCCTCGTCGACTTGATCGACAACAGCAACGTCGTCACCGAGCTGCTGCAAGGCGACTTCAACCTTGACCGGCTAGATCAGGAGTTCCAACTCATTGCCTACGACGAGGACAACCGGCAGCGTATGCTCGACGGCTACCGCCGTGTCGAGGTCCTCCTCGGTGGCCCGGGAGCCAGCCGTCGCACCGCCGAAGCCATCATAGAGACGATAAGATGAAACAGTTGCTTGCCATACTCCTGCTGCTTGCCGCCTCGCTTGGTCTCCATGCCGAGAAAGTGCGTGTGCGCCTCTACTCCGCCAACACCATCAGCCAAATGAACATCTCGTTCGACCTCGGAGCCTACAACCTGTATGGTATTTCGGCCAGCCAGGGTGATGACTTGCAGCTCATTGAAGCTTTGGTGGGTGAAGGGCGTTCTGTTGCTGTATATGTCGAGGGTGGCAAGGTGCGCGTCAGCGTGGATGCCACCGACTATGGCAGCTACGACAAGGTGCGTCTGGAGGCCACCGACACCGCCTGCATACTCTGCCTCAATCCCTCCCGTTGCAAACAACGCACCTACGAGGGCGACCTTGAGGTGAGCGTGCAGGGCCGTAACAACTTGCTGTTGGTGGGCGATGTCGAATTTGAAACCTACATCGCAGGAGTGGTGCAGAGCGAGATTTATGGCAACCATCCAGACATCTTCCGCATCCAAGCCATCATCAGTCGCACATGGGCGCTGCGCAACCTTGGCAAACACCAAGCCGACGGCTACAACTTCTGCGACGGTGTACACTGCCAAGCCTACCTGAACCGCTGTGTGCGTCCCGACATCATGCTTGGTGCCATACAGAGTAGCGGAGAGACCCTTGTCGACTCCACCGGGGTGCTCATTGAGACCCCTTTTCACTCCAACTCTGGCGGTCAGACGGCCAATTCGGAAGACGTGTGGCGTAATGCCGTACCCTATCTGCGTGCTGTGGAGGACACCTTCTCCTACGCCATGCGTCAGAGCGACTGGGTGAAGAGCTTCAGTCGAGAGCGCTGGTTAGGCTACTTTGCCAAGACCCACAAGGTTGACACCGCCGACGATGCGTTGCGCGACAGTTTGCTCTCTTTTGCCCAACCCTGCCGTAAGGTGAGGCTTTTAGGCATACCTCTCACCCGCATTCGGGTAGATTTGCAGTTACGTTCCACCTTTTTCTCCGTGGATGTCGACAGCACAAGCGGCGACGTGGTGCTGCATGGTCACGGCTACGGCCATGGCGTAGGGCTGTCGCAGGAAGGAGCGATCCGGATGGTGAACCTTGGCATCGCCTATGACTCCGTCTTGCGACACTACTACACTGGTGCCGTGCTGCACCATGACCCAATGGCTACTATGGGGAATAGGGAGCAGTACATCACACAGATTGAACAAATTATTGAAGAAGACCGCCACAAGCAGACACAAGTGCGTGCAAAAAAAGACGACTGGCTCGGACGGTTGTTCCGGCTGCGCGACCGTGAGGAACGCGAAGAGGTGTATAATGAGGCAGAACAGGACAACGAAAAGGATTGGCAGTACGAGTGGTAAAGAGCAATAAACGATAAGGATTATATAAAAAGATAATAGTAGTATGAGAAGAAAATATATTCTAACCCTTTTTGCCACGCTATTGTGCGGGTTGCCTCTCACGGGGACAAACCGGGTCAACGCGCAGGTACAATGGCACACCATACAACAAGCCTCAGAGGAGAAGATTGGCGAGAAGCTCTATTTCATTGACTTTTATACCACCTGGTGCGGCTACTGCAAAAAGATGGATCGAGAGACCTTCAGCGATGCCACCGTTGCCAAGTTGCTGAACCGCTACTATTACCCCGTGAAGTTCAATGCTGAAGGGACGGAGACCTTCACCTGGTTTGGGCGCAGCTATGGTCCCGGTGTGGCACAGGGGCGTTCGCGCAGCCACCAGTTTGCTGCGGGGCTTCGGGGATTTCCGACCTTGGGGATATATCGTTCCGACGGCAGGGTGGTGCAACAGATACCGGGTTACTATCCCCCCAAGGACTTCATCATGATATTGTGGTACTTTGCTTCTGGCGACTACCAGCGCTACGCCTTTGAGCAGTACCAGAAAATATTCGACAAGGAGATACGGCCGGCCATGGAGAAAGCTCTGAAGTAAGGGTTTTGCCTCCGCCCCACACATTACGACACAAACCATACCTTATATTGCCATGGGACTTTTTGATTTTTTAAAGAAGAGCAAAGCTGAAGAGCGCGAGACCCTTGACCAGGGCCTTGCCAAGACCAAAGAGAACTTCTTCTCCAAACTGACACGCAGCATTTTGGGCAAGAGCAGCGTCGACGACGAGGTGCTCGACAGCCTTGAGGAGACCCTCATCACCTCCGACGTAGGCGTGGAGACGACATTGAAAATCATTGACAAAATCCAGGAGCGCATTCGTCGCGACCGGTATATCTCCACTTCCGAGCTGCAATCCATACTGCAAGCCGAGATTGCGCAGTTGCTGCGCAAGCCGCACAATGATCTCTTTCCTGTCGACTTCGATGCGCCACTCACCAAGAAGCCCTATGTCATCCTTGTAGTGGGCGTGAACGGTGTGGGCAAAACCACCACTATTGCCAAGTTGGCCTACCGTTATAAAGCGGCAGGCAAAGAGGTGATGCTTGGTGCCGCCGACACCTTCCGAGCCGCCGCAGTGGAGCAGTTGCAGCTATGGGCGGACCGTGTTGGAGTGCCCATCGTGCAGCAAGGCATGGGCGCCGATCCTGCCAGTGTGGCCTACGACACGTTACAGAGCGCCCTGGCCAAGGGAAGCGACGTGGTCATCATCGACACCGCAGGGCGTCTGCACAACAAGGTGGGCTTGATGAACGAGTTGGGCAAGATACGCCGCGTCATGCAGAAATTGGTGGGCGATGCACCTCATGAGGTGCTCCTCGTTCTGGATGCCTCTACGGGGCAGAACGCTGTTGAGCAGGCGCGCCAATTCACAGCCGCCACGGATGTCAACGCCCTGGCCCTCACCAAGCTGGACGGCACAGCTAAAGGAGGCGTCATTATAGGTATCAGCGATCAATTCCAGGTGCCAGTACGATATATCGGCCTCGGGGAGAAGATGACCGACCTACAGATTTTTGATCCGTCAGAATTCGTTGCCTCACTATTCTCCTAAAATAATCATCCAAACCGAAAAACAATGAGAGTCAACATCATCACCTTAGGGTGCTCGAAGAATACGGTTGACAGCGAGAATTTGGCGGGTGCCCTGGAGCGGGAAGGTCACAAGGTGGTGTTCGACCAGATGCTGGGTCGCCACGATGCGGTGATCGTCAACACCTGCGGTTTTATCGGTGATGCCAAAGAAGAGAGTATAGACACCATCTTGCAGGCCGTACGATGGAAGAGTCGCAGCACAAAGCGCAAAGTGGTTGTTTGCGGCTGCCTTGTAGAGCGCTACAAGGACGATCTAAGAGAAGAGATTCCCGAGGTGGACGCGTGGTATGGGGTGCATGAGTGGGACGAGATAGCCAAAGTATTTGGAAGCGAGCAAGACAGTCGGAAAGTAAGGCCTCTTTCCACGCCATCACACTATGCTTACCTAAAGATTGCCGAAGGGTGCAACCGCAGCTGTTCCTACTGCGCTATTCCTCTCATACGCGGCGCACACCACTCGCGTCCTATTGACGAGATTGTAGAAGAGGCAAAAGAACTTGTGGCCAGTGGCGTAAAAGAACTTATTGTCATCAGTCAAGATACCACGTACTATGGTTTAGACCTGTACAAAAAACGCATGCTTGGGCCATTGCTTGATCGGCTTGCCACGGAGAGCGGTGCCGAATGGATACGGCTGCACTACACCTACCCCAGCTCATTTCCGATCGACGCCATCGAAGCAATAGCGAACCACGATAATATCTGCAATTATATTGACATCCCGTTGCAGCACATCAACAGTCGAATCTTAGGTTCCATGCAACGCGGCATTGACCGAGAGGGTACGCTACGCCTGCTTGCCCGTTTTCGCGAGATGCTGCCTGATGCGGCGATACGTACCACGCTCATTGTGGGATACCCTGGGGAAAGCGAAGAGGACTTTGAAGAACTCAAGGAGTTTGTGCGGCAGGCGCGTTTCGACCGTATGGGTTGCTTTGCGTACTCGCCCGAAGAGGGTACGCCTGCCGGACGGCTGGGAGACCCTGTTCGGGAGGAGGAGAAAGAGCGTCGCGTAGCCGAGTTGATGGCCATTCAGGAAGCCATCTCTCTGGAAAAAAACCAGGCAAGAGTGGGACAGACATACCGCTGCATTGTGGACAGGGAGGAGGATGAGTACCTTGTGTGCCGGAGCCAATACGACAGTCCTGAGGTGGACGACGAGGTGCTTGTGTCCCTCAGCGCTTTTTCAGCGGTGCCGACGCCTGGGAGTTTTGTTGAGTTGCGCATCACCGAAGCCACGGAGCATGACCTCCTTGCCATCCCCCTCTGAGAGGACGAGAGAGATGGGAGCGAGATGGGAGCGGACTGGGAGCGGACTGGGAGCGGTGGTAGACAGCACACTGACAATCAGGGATTTACATATACACGTATATTGATTATCAGTGAGTTAGCACCGCTATGAGAAGTTAAAAAGTGGTAAGAAGAGGGAGTGGAGAGAGAGGTGGAGAGAGAGGTGGAAGTGGATTGTTTGTGATAGCACTCCATTTTTTTATATAATAAAATTATTTTGTATTTTTGCAGCCGGTTTCGGTTCCCCCGAGAGGGGGCGAAGAGGGAATCAGGTGTGAATCCTGAGCAGACCCGCTGCTGTGAGTTCCAAGCAGTTAGCATGCCGTGAGAAGAAAAAAACCACTGTGATGCGAAGCATCATGGGAAGGTAAAAACGGCATGCGGAACGAGCCAGAAGACCTGCCGCGACCCAAGGAATCATTACCCCTCGAGGATTAGGGACGTGATAGGTATGAGTATTGTTGTTCTTAAATGCACTGTATTGTTTGTCCTCTGCTGGTATGCAGCCGGCAGGATGCTCAGCCTACGTCCCTTATCTTTTGGGGGATATCGTTTTAATAGAGGGTTTAGAGAGTTTAGAGATTTTAGAAGTTTTAGAAGTTTTAGAAGTTTTAGAAGTTTTAGATATTATCTGGGGTTTGGGGTCATTCTTGCCTTGTGTGTGTGTGATTATGATGCTGGGGCGCAGGTGATGGATACTGTGCAGCGGCTGGAGGAGGTGACTATCAGTGGTCAGCGTACCCCCAGCACCATGCTTACAGCGGCGCCCACACAGGTGTTCGATGCCGAGCAGATGGAGAATTCAGGTGCCGTGCAACTAAGTGACGCTGTGAAACAGATGGCCGGAGTGACGCTGAAAGACTATGGTGGCGTGGGTGGTATCAAGACGGTGTCGGCCCGCGGCCTAGGTAGTCAGTTTTCGGCTGTGACGCTGGATGGTGTCCCCGTTGACGACAGCCAGAACGGACAGGTGGACCTGAGCCGATATCTGCTGGGCAACGCTGCCTACGTCAGTTTCAGCCAGGGTCAGGAGCAGACATCGCTGCTGTCGGCGCGAGCCTACGCAGCGGGCAACACCTTGAATATGGAGACCGCGGAGCCCACCTTTTGGTTTGACGAGAAGAGCAACCTCAAAGTGGGCAGCGAGGTGGGCAGCTTCGGCTACCTCTCCCCCACCCTCCACTGGGAGCAACTATGGAGCAAGAAGTTGAAATCGAGTTTTTGGGTCAACTACCTCTATAGCCGTGGCGACTATCCCTTCAACCTCTACAATAGTGCCACAGGACGCGACGACTCGCACAGCGACTACCGGAAGCATTCGGCTGTGTGGATGGCCACTGCTGACGGCAACCTCTTCTATACCCACAGCAAAGGGAATAGCCTCGTCACGAAGGTTCACTACATGCGTGGTGCCCACGAACTGCCTGGTCGCGTGGTGCTGTACTCGCAGGTGACGCCCGAAGAATACTCTACCGAGGCGCTGGCCTTCGTGCAGACGCGCTGGCGTGTGGAGCGCGACGCATGGAAGTGGCAGTTGCTGGGGAAACTGCGCTACAGCTACGACGACTATACCGACTCCACGGCAGGCAACGACACCTACGACCGCTACCGGCAGGGCGAGGCCTTTGTGAGTGGCAGCCTGAACAGGAGGCTGACCCCTTGGCTCGACCTTGACCTTGCCGCCGACGGCGACCTCTCGCACCTGCGCAGCACGCTGACGCAGCGCAACCGTGTGACGCGCACAAGCCTGAGTGCCGTGGCAGCATTGCGGTTCCATACCGAAAACATCGAAGTGCGCGCCAACGCTCTCTACACCGACATTGCCGACCATGTAGGCGACCTTGACGGCACCCCCTCCTACCGCCGTGTGACCCCCTTTGTGTCGATGATGTACAAAGCGGGAGCGAGGACCACCCTCCGCGCCTTTTACAAGCAGACCTACCGAGCGCCCAATTTCGGAGAGCTCTACTTCTTCATGCTGCTTCCCGAGCTGCGCCCCGAGCAGGCCAACCAGGTGAACCTCGGGCTCACACAATCATTAAGCAACAAAGAAGGGACCTTCAGCGGACAGCTGACGGTTGACGGATACTATAACCATGTGAAGGACAAGATTGTCGCCAAACCCTCGGTGAATATCTACTACTGGTCGATGGAGAACCTCGGCATCGTCGATATTCTGGGGTTGGACGTCACACTTAGCTGCCATCTGGCTGCCGTCAGCTTCCAGATGCACTACACCTTCCAGTCAGCGCAAGACCACACCGACCCCTCCGGGGAGACCCTCGACGGGAAAGCCTACGGCTACCAGATTGTCTACACGCCGCGACATTCCGGCGGCGGCAGTGTGCGCTGGGAGAACCGGTGGGTGAACCTGGGTGCCAGCGCCATGATGGTGGGTCACCGCTACAGCGAACGGCAGAACGCTGCCGACAACCGGCTGCCTGCCTACTGCGACGTCGCCCTGACTGCCGACCGCAGCTTCGACCTCCGCTTTGGGACGCTCACCCTGCGCGCCACACTGCAGAACCTGCTCGACGCACAATACGAAATCGTCGCCGCCTACCCCATGCCCGGGCGGAACTGGCGGCTGGGCTTATTTTATGAATTTTAAATACCCAACATGAGAAACCTAACCAAAATACTCACCCTGGCCCTCGCCACCTGCGTGCTCGCCGCATGCGAGAAAGAGGAGCATATCAGCGGCGGCACGGTGAACGTGAAAGGCGCCTACGTGCTCAACGAAGGCAACATGGGTCCCAACAACGCCTCCATCTCGGTGCTGGACAT
>CACZRR010000005.1 GCA_902783595.1 uncultured Bacteroidota bacterium | reverse complement strand
GGGCTACGGCCTGCCCCAAATCAATGGCGCCCTGCCCACCCACTTCTGGCGCTGCGACCTCGACGCCGCCGGTGCCGAGCAGGTGCCTTTCGTCTGGAACACCGCCGAGCTGCAACCTTGGCAGTCGCAGATGGTCACGAGCACTCTTGAATTCCATACCGACGCATACAGTCAAACCATCATCGGCTCCTGCCGCCTCCTTGACGGCCGCAGCCTCGGCTTCTACGGTGATTGCGAAGGTGCCAACCGCGGCCACATGCACGTCCTCCTCGACGGGCAGCAGACCGCCGGTCAGGTTGTCTCCACCATGGTCCGCCTCAATTAGAGGCCTTGCGAAGTAAACAATCGACTATTGATAACTTTTCCGCCACACGCCCACACGTGTGGCGGATTTGCTGTATTTTTGCATTTTGAAATATAACATGCAAAAGCGAAACACCGCTATGAAAAAATATATCCTCCTCGTTTGCGTGGGCTTGGTCTTCAGTCTTCAATACACGATTTCAAATCCCTTACAGGCGCAGAAAGCGAAAACTGTTGAATTCAGTGCCGATGGGCTTCCGGAGCAGCTTCTGGAATACATGAACAAGAGCACCTCGTCGTCTGACAAGCAGAAAGAGAACAGCAAAATCATCAAAGCCTTCCGACCCGTCTACGATGGGCTTGAGAGTGGCATGCAGGATCGATTGGTAGCCTTGTACGCCTATGCTGTGCAGGCGAAGATGAAGGGCAACCCCGAGATGAGCACCATGACACGATTGTTCACCACCTTTGCCACCACGCCTGCTTTGGGTAGCGGCAATGTGGAGGGGTACCTCACCTCGTTGGAGTCTTTCAAGACGCGCAATGCCAAACCGAAGGCATTGATGGATTACCTTGACTTCTGCGACCAGCTCATCAGCGAGCGTGTGCTGCACCGCAGCACCAGTTGCGGGTGGTATTTCGACAAAGGAGTGCCGTTCCGTCTTGATGTGGAGGGTGGTGTCGCCGTGGTGCGTTTCGAGACCGCCGCCGACCTGCACTACACCTCTGCCAAGGATGCCAGCACCATCTATGCCACCCGTGGTGTCTACGACTACAAAGAGTGCGAATGGCGCGGCGAAGGAGGTCGCATTGACTGGGTACGGACGGGCCTTGCTGCCGCCACCTGCTATGCCGACTTGCAGCGTTACACCGTAAATGCGAAGCTTCCCAAATTCAGTGCCGACTCCGTGTCGTTCATGCATACAGGCTATTTCACCGCTGCCATCCCCGGTCGCATCGAGGAGCAGCTGTCCACGCCGCAGGAGCCAGAGAAGTATAGCTATCCTCGTTTCCGCTCCTATCAGCGCGATTTTGTCATTCCCGACATCATGCCCGAGGTAGATTACAGCGGCAGTTTTATGATGAACGGGTCGAAATTCATCACCGCCTCGAGCAAGCACCCGGCCAGTCTCATCTTCCGTAAGGATGGCCGGCGCAGGATGACCGTCACCTCGTTGAAATTCGTGGTCACACCCACACGTCTCACCGCCGATAATGCTGCCGTAGCCCTCTATCTAGGTACTGATGACTCCATCAGCAACACCGGCATTGACGTACGCTACCAGCCCGACGAGAAGAAGGTGACTCTTATCAATAATGCGGGGCGCAACTACTACAGCCCCTATACCGACAGCTATCACAACCTTGACATCTTCAGTGAGCGTATTGTGTGGCGTATAGACAGGGACGATCTTCTCTTCTCGAGCCTCAGCGCTACAGGTGCCGTCAGCATGTCCACCTTTGAGTCGACCAACTACTATACCCAAACCAAACTGCGTGAGATCAATGGCATTGATGCCATCAGTCCCGTGAAGAGAGTCTATGAATATATGTCTTCTATGGGTTCGGAGTTTGGCATTAACGGTTTCGCCGACTATATTGGTCTCGATATCTCACAGGCCAAACTCATGATCCATAACCTCACACGCCACGGCCTCGTCACCTACAACGAGAACACAGGACGTGTGCAGACCAAGGACAAACTGGTGGACTACCAGATGGCCAATTCGCGCAACCGTGAATATGACTACGACGCCCTCACATTCCAGTCGGTCACCGATGGCACCAATGCGCGTCTTTCCTTTGGCGACACCAACCTCGTGGTGCGGGGAGTAAACAAATTTGTGGTGAGCGACAGCCAGCGGGTAGTTGTTTATCCCGACAGTTTGAGGGGCTACGAGGTAGCCGTAGGGCGCAATCGCACACTCCACTTCTCGGGAGAGATACATGTAGGAAAATTTATCCTCACCGTCACCGACTGTGATTTTGACTACGAGAGTTACAGTTTCAACATGCCGCGCATTGAGCACCTGGAATTCTACGTGCCCGATTTTGAGCAGCCTGACAAGATAGAGCAGTTGGTGCGCACGCCCTTGAGTAATCTCGTAGGCACTCTGGCCGTCGACAAACCCGACAACCATTCGGGTTTGACGCGCAACAAAGACTACCCCATCTTCAACAGTCTCGAAGAGAGCCGTGTGTTCTATGATCGCAAGGAGATTCAGGGGCGCCAATATAGCCGCGACCGGTTCTACTATATCCTACGACCCTTCACCATACAGAACATGGTGCGTTTTGTCACCGACAGCCTCCAGTTCAACGGTGTGCTTGTCTCGGCCGGCATATTCCCCGACATCGAGGAGCCGTTGCGTGTGCAGCGTGACTACTATTTAGGCTTCCGCATCGAGACCCCTGGCGGTGGCTATCCTGCCTATGGAGGGAAAGGAACCTACAGCAAGAAATTGCGCTTGGATCACAATGGTTTGCGTGGTGGTGGAGACTTGCAGTACTTAGCTTCTCGTGCCACCTCGAAGAACTTCCTCTTCTTGCCTGATTCCACTATCGGTATCACAGACACCTTCGCGCTACGCGAGGAGGGGATCTATCCCGACATTCGTGGTGGCAAGACGGACTTGCATTGGCTTCCCTATGCCGACTCGATGAATGTTGCCACCACGCAGGGAGGACGTGATTTGGTCATGTATCGCGGCGATGCTGCTTTGCGGGGTCGCGTAGGCATCACCCCCCAGGGTGCCTCTGCCTCCGGAGATGCCACTGTGCTTGACGCCACTCTACGTTCCGACCACTTCGTGCTAGCGCCGCGGGAGATGAATGCTGACGTGAGTACCTTCACTCTTTACTCGCAGCGTTACAAAGAGATGGCCTTCAGTGCCAGCGATGTCACCTCGAAGGTGGACTATGACGGGCGCATTGCCGACATACGGTCGCGCAGTGGGGTGAGACTTACGAACCTGCCCTTGCTACACTACGACGCCTATGCCGACCGTTTCACTTGGCAGATGGACCGCAAAGAGCTCACCATCGTCAACACCACACGTAGCACATCTGAAGGTCTTGAGGGCTTAGATTTGCGCATGAGGGTTATGAAGCTGAATGATATGCCGGGAGTACGCTTTGTTGCCACTGACAGCAAAGCCGATGGCCTCACCTTCCATGCCCTTCAGGGCAACTACTACTACGATGCCGCACGTCTTTCCGCCTCGGGCGTGTATCTCATCCCCGTTGCCGACGCTGCCATAGCACCTGCTTCCGACACCCTGCTTGTACAGAAAGGTGGTCGCATAGCTCCCCTTGCCAAAGCCGCACTCGTCTGCAACCGTACCGACGGCTGGCATCATATCTTCAATGCCGACCTCGCCATTGCTTCCGCCAGCAGCTACAGCGGCAAAGGTCAGTTCGACTACACCGATGATCTAGGTCGCAAGCAGCGCCTCACACTACACAACATCGAGGTAAAGGATGGTCATACCGTTGCCCACGGCACCATCAGCGATAGTGCATCATTCAGTCTCAGCAGTGCCTTTGGCTTTGCCGGCACGGTGCGGCTGGAGGGGAACCACCAGTGGCCCTACTTCGATGGCGGTGTGCGCCTCATACAGCCCTGTCTGCCTGCCAATCAGCTGAGTCTGCTTGCCTACTCCGGTTATACCGATCCCGAGCATGTTCATGTGTCCGTGCCCGAAGTGCCCACCGACTGGAAGGGTCGTCGCATCACAGCCTCTATCCTCATGGACAAGCAGAATCTGCGTCCCGTGTGTGCCTTCCTCACCGCCAACAAGAGTGCCGACATTGCCGGCAACGAGTTGCTCAGCGCCCACGGTGTTCTCACCTACTTTGGCGACGAGAAGATGTACATGATTGGCTCTGAGGAGAAGGTAACGGATCCCGATGGTGTGGTGCAGCCCTTCCTGGCGCTCTCCACCGCTGATTGTTCCGTGGAGGGAGAAGGTCTCATCAACTTTGCCACGCGTCGTTCGCAAGCCTCCTTCTACGCCTACGGCACGGCTCATGTGGGCATACAGCACAGCGACGACGACCACCTCACCACCGTCTTTGGTGTCACATTCCCCCTTGCCGGGGAGATTACGAAGGCCTTGGGTACCAACCTCAAGGAAGATATTCGCTTGGAGCCCATTGGTATCACTACCAATGCCGAGATGCGTCACGCCATGATGCATCACCTCGGTGCCGACAAGGGCGCTGCCGCATACGCGCTTTTCTCCAGCACTGGCGACGCGACCTCATTGCCTACCGAAATGCGTTCCATGTTGCTCTTCGACAACATCAAATGGCAATACCATCCGGCCATGGGACTATACTACGACGGCAAAGTGGGTCTTCTTACTGCCGGGGGAGAGAACCTTGGTGTGGAGGTGACTCTCAAGGCGCAGATATACCGTCGTAACAACAGCCAGCAGATGGTCCTCTACGTACAGGCCACCCGCGATCACTGGTACTACTTCAAATACGACTTAGGCACTCAGGAGCTCACGCTCTACAGCTCGATGGGCACGTGGATAGACCTGATAAAATCCATTCCTGTTGACCAGAGAAAGATCAGCAAAGAGGGTCTTGGCACCTTCCGCTACTTTGCCGGCAACAATAGTTCCGAGGTACCCAACTGGCTTGATTGGTTCAGTCGCACCGCCTATTCGGGCAAAGAGTAATCATCCCATGCCGCGTTACGGACTCATTGGCATGCCCTTGGGGCATTCGGCATCGAAGGATCATTTCGACCGACTCTTTGCCCGGTTAGGGCTTGAGGATTGTCATTATGGTCTCTATGAGCTTTCCTCTCTTGATGATTTTGGTGCCTGGTTCCGTCGTGAGGGTCTCAGCGGCTGTAACGTCACCTCGCCCTACAAGCAGCAGGTGATCGCCCACCTTGACCGGCTCGACGTCAGCGCCGCCGCCGTCAATGCCGTGAATTGCATTTGCATGGAAGATGGATCACTCGTGGGATATAACACCGATGCTCCGGCCTTCCAACAGACACTGGAGAGGCTCATGGAGGTGCAAGGTACAGTGTACACACAGGCCTATATCCTTGGCAGTGGTGGTGCAGCACATGCTGTAGGCTATGCATTGCAAAAATTGTCAATAACCCATAGTTATGTTTCGCGAACACCCGCGCAACATGCGGGGACGATAGGCTACGATAGCCTACGTAGTGCCCTTTCAGTGACTGATAAATCGTCCCGTGTGCTCATTGTCAACGCCACGCCAGTGGGCATGCCTTCGACCATCAGCCAATCGGCCTTACCGTCTGACTTTCCCTTTGGTGAGCACATCACGCTCTATGACCTTATCTATAACCCCTCTCCCACCCTGCTGATGCGCTGTGCTGCTGCTAAGGGTGCGAAGGTAAAAGATGGCCTGGAGATGCTGCATCTGCAAGCCGACCTCAGCTGGCAACATTGGAGTGCGTCCCAAGCGATAAAAAAATCATAGAAGGGTGTTCATCACATCCTTTATTTATCAGTGGACCTTGCAGACGCAGATTTCACAACCATCTCAAAGTCTTTGACTTGCGAAAAATATTGAAAAATAATTTTGTCGTATTGAAAAATGTTCATACTTTTGCACCCGCTTTCGAGAGAGAAAGAAGCATGCCCAGGTGGTGGAATTGGTAGACACGCTACTTTGAGGGGGTAGTCGCCATAGGCGGTGCAAGTTCAAGTCTTGTCCTGGGCACACCTGAAATTCTGGATGATGAAATTCGAATTTCGAAGTTCACATCGCAGAATTATTTTTGCCCGGGTGGCGGAATTGGTAGACGCGCACGTTTCAGGTGCGTGTTCCGAAAGGAGTGCAGGTTCAAGTCCTGTTCCGGGCACAAAAGAAAGAGAGTTGCAAGACTCTCTTTCTTTTTTTTCCCAGAGCAGTCCTTTATGGGGGGTCGGTTGCCTCTCTTCGGTCGGCAGCCTTCGGCACAAGTCCTGTTCCGGGCACCAAAGAGAAACAAAGATGTTTCTCTTTTTTTGTTGCAATGAGGATTCGGAAATAGTTTTTTATGGTGGTGTGGGGATTGGTTATGATTATTTTTCGTATCTTTGCCGAATTAAAGTATGAAGGTTGTCCGTATCATACTATTGATAATTAATATTATCGCTGTTTTAGCGTGGGTAGCCACAACCCTTGCTGGGACGTTTGCTCCGTCGACGAGCATTTGGCCGTCGTTGCTCGCCTATATAGCTATTCCTGCTTTGGCGGTGAATCTTCTTTTCGTGCTGCTGTGGCTTTTGATGCATCGTTGGTACTGCCTACTTTCTGTTGCTGCCATCGCAGTGCGATATACATTCTTGGGTCTTTTTTTCCAAATTGGAGGCGCCAGCAGTTTTGCTGCTGACGGCAAGGATGCTGGCACGCTGCAGTTGCTGAGCTTCAACGTGCACCAATTCGGTGGTGCCGGCATCGAGTCGCGACCCACCGACAGCATTGCCGATGCTTTTCTCTCTTTGATTCGTGAGGAGCGTCCCGACGTGCTGTGCCTACAGGAATTCAGTCGTCCGAAGGGTGTCCATGTGGTTGACAGTCTCATGTTGATGGGGTACAACCACTTTTTCTCGTCGGCCGGCAGCACCCATGCACCTGCAGGCACTACCGTTTTCTCGAAGCTGCCCTTCACCTATGTGAAAAAAATTGACCAGCAGAAGGTGATGGTGGAGATGCTTCTCGGGGAACGTCGCATGCGGCTCTGTTGTATTCACATGGGGAGCTACTCCTTTGACAACGAAGACAGGGAAGATATTGCGCAGTTGCGTCACGGCATGATTGACTCCACTTCGCAACGCACCCTTAGCAAAGTGAAGCAAACCATCTTGTACCACGAGAAGGAGTGGAACGAACAGTTACGTCCCTTGCTTGCCGAGTGCAGCACCCCTGTTGTTGTTGCCGGAGACATGAACGATATTCCCGGGTCGTGGCTTTACAGCCGCTTTGCGGAGTTGCTGCACGACACGTACTGCGACGAGGGAAGCGGCTTCGGAGCAACCTATAACGGTCACTTTCCTCGTTTCCGCATTGATATGGTGTGGCGCAGCGAGCATTTCTCCACCTGTGCCTATCGGCGCATACGCACCGCCATCTCCGACCACCACCCTGTTGCTGTCACCCTTCAACTGCAAGAGCCATGAGACGTCAGGAGCGCTACGACAAAGTGATGGCCTGGTTTGAATCCACCATGCCTGCTGCCGAGAGTGAGTTGCATTTTGCCTCCACCTTCCAGCTGCTTGTCGCCGTGATGTTGTCGGCGCAATGCACTGACAAGCGTGTCAACATGGTTACCCCAGCCCTCTTCGCGGCTTATCCTGATGCCGAAGCCATGGCTGCTGCCACGGTTGACGACATCTATGGCTATATACGTTCCGTCTCTTACCCCAACAGCAAGAGCCGTCACCTGCATGCTGCCGCGCAGATGCTTGTGGAGCGCTATGGCGGTGTGGTGCCTGACAACATTGACGAGATGCAGAAGCTCCCGGGAGTGGGTCGCAAGACCGCTAATGTAGTGGCTGCCGTAGCCTATGACCAGCCTGCCATGCCTGTCGACACCCATGTTTTCAGGGTCTCAAACCGCATAGGTCTCACGCGCAACTCGCGCACTCCTTTGGAGACTGAACGCGAATTGGTGAAGCACATCGCTCCCGAGAAGATACCCACGGCGCACCACCAGCTCATCTTGCACGGCCGTTATGTGTGCCAAGCCCGTAAGCCGCGCTGTGCGGAGTGTGGCATCAGTGCCTACTGCCAGTATTACGCCAAGAAAGGGGGTGCGGTATGACCTTCATGCACCCGGGATACCTGTGGGCGCTCTTTGCACTGCTGGTGCCCATCGTCATACACCTGTTCAACTTTCGACGCTATCGGAAAGTTTATTTTAGCAATGTGGAGCGGCTGCGCGAATTGTACCAGGAGAGTCATCGCAGCCGACGTATGCGCAGTTGGTGGCTCCTTGCTGTACGTCTGCTTGCCGTAACGGCGCTGGTGCTGGCCTTTGCGCATCCTGTCGTTGTGGACGAGGAGGCGCAGGTCGGGGTGCCCCCCACTGGGGTGATTGTGTATATCGACAACTCGTTCAGCATGGAGAACGCCGGTAGCCAGGGGTCGCAGCTTGATGTGGCGTGTCAGAAAGCCCGTGAGATCGCTTCCACCTATAGTCCTTCGACGCGTTTCATGCTGCTCACGGGAGACCTGCGTGGCGAGGAGTTCCGCTGGATAAATCGTGACGAATATGTTGGGTTGCTGGATGATATATCCATCGGGTCCTCCAGCCGACGCCTCGCCGATGTGGTGCAGCGCCTGCATACCTTCCTCACACGCCAGGGTATGGATGCCTGCCATGCTTTCGTCATCAGCGACTTCCAACGCAGCTGTGCCGACCTTGACGCCCTGCCTTGTGGCGACAGCTTGCTGCCCTTGCGTCTCACCTTCGTGCCCCTCAGTGCCGTTGCCAGCGACAACCTCTCTATCGACACCCTGCGTCTTGATGCCCCCGCCTACTTTGTGGGAGGCACTGTCGGTGTTGAAGCCACCCTCTCGAATTATGGCGACAACGACATTGAGAATTTGCCGGTGCGTCTCTTTGTCGGTGACAGGGAGCGTGCTCTGGCCACTGTAGACCTTCCCGCCGGCACGTCGGTCACCACCACGCTGCATTTCACTATTGACAGGCCCTGGTGGGTTGACGGCTATGTAGCCATTGCCGACCACCCTGTCACCTTTGATGACAGCTACTATTTCACCCTTCCTGCCGACGAGGCGGTGCGCCTGCTGGTCGTTGACCACCACAATACCTTCTTGGAGAAACTCTTCGATGGCGACACCATGGTGGCTTTTGATCGCGGCAGTGAGGACACCCCCCTCGACGGCTATGACGCCATCATCATTGACAGTCCTATGTCTCTGCCCTCTGGGCGAGCACAGTCTTTGGCACAATGGGTTTCGCAGGGAGGAAGCTTGGTGCTATGTCCTGCCGCCGATGGCGATGTCGCCGACGTCAACCTGCTGCTCAGCCTTCTCGAAGCTCCTACCCTTGGCGAGTGGGTGAACCGGCCTGCCCCCGTAACTGCAGTCGACCGAAATCATGCGCTCTTCCGCGGCGTGTTTGTCGGCAGCAACGACGAGATGGAGCTTCCCAGCACCCAGGGCCACTACCGCACCACCGGTGGTGTGTCGCAATCCATTCTCTCCTTTGCCGATGGCGGCGACCTGCTGCTCTGCACTCCACATGACCGTGGTCGTCTCTACCTCTTCACCACCCCCCTTGAGAGCCGTTGGACCTCACTACCCACGCAGGCGCTCTTTGTTCCCCTGCTGTATAACATGGTGCTCTACAGCCGGCCGCTCCCTGCTGCGTGCCACACCCTCTGCGGCGAGCAGAGCCTCTTTTTGTCGCATAGCGTTGATCCGACGGCCATGCCCTTGTTGAAGCGTCTTGGGGGGGACAGTGCCTCCTTCACTCCTCTGCTCCCCGATCTACGCAACAATGGAGGGCGTACGCTGCTGACCCTGCACGGCGAGGTGCATGCTGCGGGTCACTACAGCATTGGCTCTGAACATATAGCCTTCAATTATGACCGCCGTGAATCGCCGCTGACCTTCGTCACCGCCGGTGAGGTGAGCGACGCTGTTGCCGACAATGAGGCCATACGCGTCGTAGGCCATGCCGACAAACCCCTTGATGTGCAGTTGCGCGAACTTGACGGTGCCGCCCCTCTCTGGCGCTACTTTCTGCTCGTCGCCCTTGCCGCCTTGCTTGCCGAAGTGCTGCTGTTGCGCTTTGGCGGGCGGAAATCATGAATAGGACATTCCACAACACCTTTTCTGCCATGCTCCTCGAAGTGAACCACATAAGCAAGATGTTCGGTCGCCACAGCGTCCTTGACGACCTTTCTTTCCGTCTTGATGGCGGAGAATGTCTGGCGTTGTTCGGCACCAATGGTGCCGGCAAAACCACCCTGCTGCGCATCCTTGTGGGGCTTCTTGCCGCCGATCGCGGCGAAGTAGTTTTCGACGGGCATCCCCTCTGTCAGCACGATCTGCCGAGTATAGGCTACCTTCCCGAGGAGCGTGGATTGTACCGCCAGATGCCTGTCGGCGAGCAACTCGTCTACCTGGCGCGCCTCAAAGGTATGGACAAGCGTGCTGCCGAGGATGCCACGCGGTGGTGGCTTGCGCAGCTCGGCATGGAAGATACCTGGTCGCGGCTTCCGCAGACCCTCAGCAAAGGCATGCAGCAGCGCATACAGATTGCCGCCTCCGTGGTGCACCACCCGCGACTGCTGTTGCTTGACGAGCCCTTTTCTGGCTTTGACAGCCAAGGCGAAGAGCTGCTTGTGATGCACTTGCGACGCCTCCTTGATGAAGGCACCGCCGTGGTTCTCTCCAGCCATCGTCGTTCTCTTGCCGCGAGTCTTGCCACCCAAACCCTTGAACTATGAAACAAGTGATGCTCATCCTCGCCCGCGAGTACCGCCAACGTGTGCGTCGTCCTTCCTTCTGGGTGCTTTCGCTGCTGGTGCCCATGGCGGTCACGTTGCTTTATGCCCTTCCCGTGATAGCCGACCGCAGCGGCAAAGAGGTGCAGGAGGTGTTGCTGGTTGATGAAACGGGCTTGTTTGACGGTGGCCTGCGCACGTTGCCGCAGTTGCGCATTCGCACCATGCCGACCCTGGAGTATGCGCGCCGCACCTTCGACACCTGCCAAGCTGTTGCCATCCTTCATATCCCGTTGCTGCAGACCTCGCTGCCCCGCGACGCCTACCTCTACCACCGCTCCGCCACACCGCCACCATTGCTTGAGAGTCTTGTCGACAGCCAGCTGCAGCTCCTTTTGCACACCGCCATAGCCGAGGACGTCTATGGTCTAGATCCCTCTGTGTGGCACTCTGTTGCCGGAGCGCACATACGCCTCCATGCCCGCGATGCTGCCACGGGACGCGACAGCTTGGTGAAAGTCAAGAGCGTTGTCGCCACCCTGCTTGTTGCTCTCATGGTTTTGGTGCTGATTCTCTTCTGCCACCAGGTGCTGCGTGCTGTACGTGAGGAGAAGCAGTCGCGCATTGTCGAGGTTGTGGCCACAACGGTTGCGCCGCTACGCCTGCTTTCTGCCAAAGTGGTAGCGCTGTCATTGGTTGCCTTGAGCCAGTTGCTGCTATGGAGTGCTCTTTCTGGCGGCGGTATAGCCTTGGTGAGGAGTTGCAATGCCGAGCGTTTTGCTGCCGCCGACCGCTATCTTGCCGGCGATGCTTTGGCCTCGCGTGGTGCCGATGCCACGATGCAATACGATACCCCGACCTTCATTCCCGACGAAGCGCTACAGGGGTTGGCGTCGCTTGACCTGACGACCATCGTGGTGCTCTTTGTCGTGTTCTTTGTGCTCGGCTATCTGCTTTATGGCCTGCTGCTTGCCGCCGTTGGCGTGCGCCTGCACCCCGATGCCGATGCGCTGCAGTACACGCTGCTGCTTGCCCTGCCGCTGCTTGCCCTGCTGCCCCTGACGCCGTGGCTGCTGCTGCATCCCGACGGGTGGATTGCCACGTTGCTCACCCTGCTGCCCTTCACGTCGCCCGGTGCCGTCATGCTGCGGCTTCCCTTCGGGATGCCGATTGGCGAGGTGGTGGGCGGTGCCGTGCTGACGCTTGTGGTGCTCGTACCCATGGCGCTGTGGGCCGCACGGAGTTATCGGAAGCATCTAATTTAAAATCACGAGACTAAGAGACAATGAAAACGGCGGGTCGTGCGACCCGCCGTTTCATTTTGTTGAATTGTCCGTTATGCAGAAATTATCGGACGATAAGTTTGCGTGTGACTGCTGCCGAGGACGAGGATATACGCACATAATAAATACCCTTAGGCAACGTGGAGACATTGATGCTGAGGGGGGATGCCGACGCGTCGTGCTGCATAGTCATCATGGAGCGTCCGTTCTGGTCGATGACCGCAATCTGGCAGGCGTGCTGGATGCCGCTGATGGTTGCTGTGGTAGTGGCGGGGTTGGGAGCGATGACAACAGCGTCGAGGCTGCTCTCAGGCGAATCGATAGCCACGGGTTCGGGCTCCGGTTCGGGTTCATCATTGATGCGCGCAGCAATGGAGTCGATGTAGGCGTAGTAGTAGTCGCCGGAGACACGGTATGCATAGCGTACGGCGACGACACCGTGTTCGAGGGTGGTATGGTTGAGGCGAGCGACGACGGTGTCGAAGCCCTGGCTGCCATCATTGTTGTGCGTATAGAGCGGCTCGAAGGTGTCGGGCTGGTCGGCCGACGCCATCACGCCAATCTGGAAGAAATCGTTGCTGTCGGAGACAGAGGATTGGAAGTGGAGCACCGCAGTGATTTCGAGACGTGCCAGCTCGACATCAAATTCGGGCAGCACGACATAGGCATCTTGATAGGCATTGGAATAGCCACCGGCGCCATACATGTAGAGCATACGACGGCCATTCAAGTCGGTGGCTTTCACGCGCGACTCCGTATACTCACTCCAGTTGCCGGTACGTCCATAGTAGCGTTGCCAGCAACTTGGGAAAGGAGCGTAGTTACCTGTGGCCCACGTATCGAAATTCTCGTTCCAAGGCAGCTGTTCCTCCGCCACAGCCATGCAGGGTAGCGTGACAGAGGTGCTGACAGCCTGTGTCGTGTCGCCGCTCTCGCATACGGCCACCACGAGGATGTTGTAGGTAGTGCCGGGCGTGCGGTCATCGATTGTCACCTCGTTGAAGTCGCGTACAATCACCTCCTCGTCGCCTATGGATACCACGTAGTGGTTGACGGCGGAGGAGTCGTGGATGGTGAGAGTGAAAGAGGTGGGAGTGATGTCGTAGAAAGAGAGAGAATCGGGTTGGTGGCAAGAGGGTGTGAGAACAAGCTCGAGGTCGTCGATGCAGTAGCTGTAACCTGTAGCGCTGGAGGTGTGGGTATGGCGGAAAGCGAGGGCGATATTGTCGCCTTGGACCTCGGCGAGGTCGATCTCGTTGAGGATCCACTGCGATGTCTCATCCTCTGTCGGTTGGATGGTACGCAAGAGGACGAAAGTAGCCGTGTCGGAGGGGTCGGTCATGTAGCCTACCTCGAGGCGGTTGTAAGCGCTGGTGGTGTAGGAGTAGAATCGGAGAGTGAGGTCGTTGAGATAGTCGACAACAGGCATTGCCACCACCTGGTTTTCCTGGGTCGTGCTGGCATAGAACATCAAGCTATTGCCAGTGGAGCCATGACGGGTGTAGGATGTGGGATAGGGGTAGGTGCCGTTGTTGTTGTAATTATGGATTGTCCAGCAGGGGTTGACGAAGCCGCCCTGGCAGGAGGGGTAGCTGTCGAAGTTTTCCTGCAGGGGCAGGTCGACATGGCTGAAGGGTTCGCAGGGAGTGAGGAACTGGGACGAGATGGAGAAAGCGCGGGTGCCATTGGAGCAAATTTTCACCACCTCGACATGATAGTGTGTGGCGGGCTGCAGGAGGTTGAAGAAGAGATCGAGGGAGGATTGTGTTGTGGTGGTAGTGTCGGAGTCCTCGTGCCAGATGCTCACCTCGTAGGAAGCCGGATTGTCGTCGACGATGGTGAGGCTGGCATAGGTCGACGTCACCTCGCCGATGGTGATACCTTGCGGCTGGGAGCAGATGTCGCTGCCGGTAAGGGTCACATCGTCGATGTAGGCGTAGTAGGTGTCCCACCCGCTGGAGGTGCTGGTATAGAAAAGGAGTGCCGGATAGGTGCCCACGCCGTTGTAGTCGGCAAGAGAGATGGTGGCGGTGTCCCATACGGTGTTGTTGGCGGGTATGGTGTCAAAGGGGACGAAAGTGGCTGTGTCGGTGGGATCGCACATGAATCCCATGATGAGCACGTTGTTGCTGTCTTTGGAGAACTTCTTGCTGAAGGAGAGGGTGATGTCGGAGAAATCGGCCTCGACCTGTGGCATAGCTATGATACACCACTTGTGGTCTATGGAGGCGGAGTGGTAGGGAGTGACTTGCAGGCGCAGTGAGTTGGTACCCGAAGTGCCATCGGAGGTGGTGGGAATGATGTAACTGCTATACGGTGAATAGCCCGAAGAGAGATTTCCGCTGTCGTCCTTGTACCAACGCGTCCAGCAGGGGTTCCAGTCCGATGTCGCCATACCTTCGAAAGTCTCACGGAAGGGCAGGTAGTCGCTGGTCAGCGGGGCGCAAGAGGTGAAGAGGGTGACGGAGGCAGAGAGGTTACTTTGCTGGCCGTCCTCGCAGAGGCTACGCACAGCGAAGGTATAGGAGCTGCTGCTGTTGAGATCATACACCGTGTATTCGGTGGCGCCGTCGGTGGTGATGCTGTCGGACCAATCGCTACCAGAGGGAGCCCAGTAGAGGGTGTAGTCGACCGCCTCGCCGCTCCAGGAGAGATGTATGGAGCTGGCTGTGGGCTGGTCGGCCAGGAGGTTCTGGGGTTTGTTGCAGAACCCTTCGGGACGGCTGTATACGTAGCGGCTGCCGGCGGCAGGAGCGGTGCTCATGGAGGGGATGGAGGAGGGCTGTCCCAGGGTAGGCTCGCTCCAACTGCCTGTGAGACAAGCCTTGTCGCCATAGCCATTGGCGAGCATGGTGTTGATATTGGAGGTGTGGGTGAAGAGCGACTCGTCGAAGTGGATGACAATGGTGCCGGAAGGATAGAGCCAGATTTGGTAGTTGAGGTACTCGCTATTGTCGCGGACCTGATAGGGGCTCACCCCTCTCACTTCGAAGACCAAAGTGCTATCGCCTGCGGCGTCCTCGGTGTAGGTGTACCAGGCGCCTTGGTTTTCGGCCGTGGTAGTACAATAGCCGTCACCCAGCACCGCAGGTGCAATGATGCGGTAGGAGAGGCCGCTGTTGCCCCACACAGATGCCACATAGTCGCCAGGGTTTACCGATCCAAAGAAGAGGTAGCCGTTGGAGCTGATATTCACGCGCGTGCCGACTTCTATACGTGCTTCGCCGAAGGGGAATGAGAAGGGTAGCGTGGTGTAGTCGAAGGAATTGTCGCCCGAGACGGCGTCGAGTTTTTGGGCGCCGTCGGTGCCGACGATGGTCTGGAAGGTGCTGTTATCGTAAACGAGCGTATAGTCGATGAGGGATTGAGCTGCAGCGCGCCCTACGACTGAGAGCGACAGCAAAAAGAAAATTGTTTTCAGGACGGTTTTTTTCATGATGTATTATTGCTTTAGTGAATTAATATTCGATTACTTACATGGAATTACCATTTTGAGATGGCGGTGCAAAAGTAGTATAATAAGGGGGTATAGGACGTATGGCAGGGGCAAAATCACCAACAATGATGAGGCGAGGATGGGAGGGACTGGGAGCGGATATGGAGCGGATATGGAGCGGATACCGATAAGGTACAGAGAATCAGCTTATTACATAGTATACTGAGAATCAGTAAGTTGTGTTATTTTTCATGGTTTATGATGGGGTGTGAAGGGAGACGGTTTTAACATTTTGCGGAAACAATTTTTTGGGCATAGAGAAAAAAGTTGTATCTTTACGGCCAGAAAAACATGAAGGAAAAACATTGGATAATTAAAAAAGACTATGATTTAGAGACCGTTGAGAGATTAGCTGCTTCGTTGGGCGTAGACAAAATCATCGCCACGCTGCTTGTGCAGCGGGGTGTCACCACCTTTGAAGAGGCGCGGCGCTTCTTCAGGCCGGGGTTGGATCAGATACATGATCCGCTACTGATGAAAGGCATGAGAGAGGCCTTGGCGCGTATCGATGCGGCGATAGCACAGAAACAACGCATCATGGTCTATGGCGACTACGACGTGGATGGCACGTCGGCGGTTGCCTTGGTGTACTCGTACCTGAAGGAGTTGGATAGCAACATTGACTTTTACATTCCGGATCGCGAGCGCGAGGGTTATGGTATCTCGCGACAGGGCATTGACTATGCGCACGATACGGGGGTAAAACTGGTGATAGCCCTTGACTGCGGCATCAAAGCTGTAGAGGAGGTGGCTTATGCCAAACAGTTTGGGATAGACTTCATCATCGGTGACCACCACTTGCCTGGCGACGAGGTGCCTGCTGCCGTGGCTGTACTGGATCCGAAGCAGGCGGATTGTCCGTACCCGTACAAAGAGTTGTCGGGCTGCGGCATCGGGTTCAAGATTGTGCAGGGGCACCTGGAGCAGCAGCTTGGGGTGAGGCTCTGTGACCTTCCCGAGCAGCTTGATGCGGCACGGAGAGAACGCCAGGAGTTGCTGAAGCTGCACCTGCTTCCCTTCCTTGACCTGGTGGCGGTGAGTATAGCCTCGGACATTGTGCCCATCATGGGAGAGAACCGAGTGCTGGCCTACTTCGGCCTGCGCGTGCTGAACACCAAGCCGCGTCCCGGTATTGAGGCCATCCTGAAGTATGGCCATGTGGACCGTCGCAAGACAGAGGGTACGGAGAGTGCTGATGGTGCGGGCACGAAAACGGGATACTTTGAGAAAGAGCTCACCATCTCGGACCTCATCTTCCTTGTGGGGCCACGTATCAACGCTGCCGGCCGCATACGGTCGGCCTTTGACTCGGTGAGGTTGATGCTCACCGACGATCCCAACATAGCCAGACGGCTGGCCGAAGATATCAACACCTACAATATGCAGCGCAAAGAGCTTGACACCTCGGCCACAGAGCAGGCCAAGGAGCGGATAGCCAAGGACCCGTTCTACCAGGGGCGCCAGTCGCTAATATTGTACGATCCGTCGTGGCACCGTGGTGTGGTTGGCATTGTGGCGTCGCGCATTGTCGAAGCCTACTACAAGCCCACTATCGTGTTCACGCGAGGGAGCGACGATCTCATCACGGGATCGGCCCGTTCGATTGGCGACTTCGACATGCACCAGGCCTTGGAGCAGTGTGCCGACCTGTTGGAGCACTTCGGCGGCCACAAGAGTGCTGCGGGCGTGTCGCTCCGTCAGGAGAACATGAAAGCCTTTGTGGAGCGTTTTGAGGCCTTGGCTCGCCAGAGTCTCGGAGAGCAGGAGATACTACCTGAATTGGAGATTGATGCGGAGATTAAGTTCTCGCAGATCACGCCGAAATTCCAGCGTATCTTGAAGCAGTTTGCCCCCTTTGGTCCGGAGAACAACACGCCGCTGTTTCTCACCCGAGAGATTGTGGATACCGGCAAGGCGCGCATAGTGGGTCTCAACCACCTTAAATTCTCGGCCATCCCCATCGCCGAGCGCTCCGACCCCTACCCTGCCATAGCCTTCCAGATGGGCGAGGTGCTGCCGCGCCTGCGGCATGAGCGCTTCGACATCTGTTACCACCTGGAAGAGAACCACTACCACGGCAAGACAGAGATGCAGCTTAACGTGAAGGACATCAAATTCAACTACTGAACACCCCAACTAACGATAACAGCATGGAACTGAACAGAACACTGAAAGAGTTGGTCTTTAACAAGAGCGAGTTGAAGCAGAATGTATTCCGCTCTACCAAGGAGGCCTTCGAGCTCTTCCGCGTCACCACACGCGATGTCATACACCAATTTCAGGATGCCTGCCAGCAGGAAGGGAAGAAGATAGCCTTTGAATTCACCGATCGCGGTGACTTTGAATTTGAGGTAAAATTCGCCGGTGATATACTGCTTTTCATGATGCACAGCAACGTCTTTGAATTCTCGCGGGACCACCAGGTGATGAAATCGGCCTACATCCGCGAAGATCCGAAGCGGTCGTATTGCGGTGTGATACACATCTACAACTTCTTGGCCGACAGTTTTGCCTATCAGCGTGACAACGACCTTGGGTACATGATAGGGCGTGTGTTCGTGAACAACGAGCACCACTACTTCATTGAGGGGAAACGAGAGTTGGGCATGCTGTACAACAACTTCAACACCTCCGTAATCAGTGAAGAGAGTGTTCATGGGATAGTAGAATCGGCCATTGAGTACACCACCAATTTTGATCTTCTCACCCCTCCGTATGACGAAGTCAAGATGGTGTCGGTGGGTGAGATGCGGAGCAATTTTGACAAAAAAACGTTGGTCACGGGGAAACGATTAGGCTTTCGTTTTCAGGCAGATAACGAGTAGCTGGGAAAAGATATCAACCGCCGCCGTTGAAAAAAATTTTGCCATGTCGGAAATAGTTAGTACTTTTGCACCCGCTTTTAAGTGAAAAAAAGCATGCTGCCGCGTTCGTCTAGATGGCCCAGGACGTGAGATTTTCATTCTCAAAATCGCGGGTTCGAATCCCGCACGCGGTACAGAAGAAAGAAAGAAAACATATATAAAAAGAAAGAACAAAGCAATCTATGGCACACCACAAGTCTGCAAAAAAGAGAATTCGTTCGAACGAGGCAAAAAGGGTTGAGAACAGGTACTATGCCAAGACCATGCGCAATGCCCTGCGCGACTTCCGTGCATTGGAAGATAAGGGTCAGGCCACCGAGCGCCTTCCCAAGATGATTTCCATCATCGACAAGCTGGCCAAGCGTTCTGTCATCCACAAGAACAAAGCCGCCAACCTCAAATCGAAACTGATGCTGAAGGTCAACGCCATGTAAGGAGCGACCTCACAGCTAACGAAATGAAATCGCGCCAAGAGATTTGGCGCGATTTTTTTTTGGGGGGGGGAGGAGGCAATAATAACGGGGACAGAGCGTTATAGGGGGAAAGATTTCACTTCCATACACCGATTTGGGACACACTTTATCTCCACAGGAAAATACTTTTGGCTGGTGCAGAACCCCACATTGAGCATGATCATGAGCCAGACCTACTGTCCCAAGGCTTACAAGTTTGACGCTTATGTGCTGCCAGTGGCTGAAAGAATCGTTGGAGTTACTAGTCCTTCATGGAATTTAAATACCAATTCTAACGAGCCGATAGGTTCATCTGTATTTTCTTTTTATCCTAATATGAATTGCATAAGACCCTATTAATCCCTTTCAAAAAATGCAATGAATATAAAAAGACTTCTTCTATTTATAGCGATAAGTGCTTGTTCCTTCGTTCAAGCACAAGTAGACACAATCCATTACCTGGATCCCTATTATCAGTATTGGCCACAAGCGGAGAACATGGATGACAGAGAGGGTCCTTGTTGGATCCAAACAAATAATGGTGATATTACAAATAGAATCATGGCCCCTTGGTGGGACTTATATGAGTTGCCCTATATTGAAAATAGCAATATTTACGGAGTGGCAGTTGTAGCCACATTACATGACAGCATCAATCCCATTCAAGTAGGAATGTTTAAAAACATGGGAAGGACCGAGGGCGAGATACTAAATTTCCATACCTTTTCTCTCATTGACACCACATCGGCGAGGGGGGTGGTGAGAGAATTGTATTTCCAATATGAGTCAAACCTACATTGGGGGGAGCCACAAAACGATACCGTCGTATACCCCTGCTACGAATTCTATTTTAGCCAGCCGCCTTCAAAGAATCAGTTGGAAGCATCTCTGGATACCTTTGCCGTAGGAATACACAACAATATGTCCAGCTCACAGCACTATGCAACGGAATGGTATCTCTATTATCCAAGTAACACACCACATGATTATTATTGGAGAAATCAGCGAACCTCTGATTTCAACGAGGATAGTATTCATTTTTTAAGATACGATAATTCATTAGGAGATAGAGGTGGCTGTTTATTCTCTCTCTGGGGCGGTTTTTTCCCCATTGTGAAATTGCGCTGTACACAGCCCAAGCGGCTGAGGGAGACGGGACGGGAGATGGATGCCGTCACTGTGGGGTGGGACTCGCACGACGATGCCGTGGGGTGGCAGGTGGTCATCGTCCCGGCAGGCACACCGATAGAAAACGGCACGCCGATAGATCTTGACACCAACACCACGTCCTACACATTCTCCAATCTGGACCCTCAGCAGGACTACCTCTACTCCGTCCGCAAGACCTGTCACTACGCCACCAGCCACTACGACACCCTCGTCGCCGGCGAATGGCATGCGCCGCAGCACCTGTCGCTACGCAACGTCGGGGTGAGCACGGCGGGAGATGCCTCCTTCTCCCTCTCGCCCAATCCCACCAGCCACACGGCGACACTCTCTTTGGCTTCGCCGGCTGTGGCGGGCAGTCTGCTGGAGGTCATTGGCCCTGCAGGCAGGCTGTGCTATTCCATCCGCCCTGCGACGGGTAGCACCACGATCAGCGTCGATATGCGCGCACTCCCCACGGGGCTCTACACCCTGCGATTCAGCACACCGGCAGGCAGCTGTATCAGGAAACTGATGAGACAATAATGTTAGCCTTCTCTTCGAGAGAGAGTGTGCCGTCGATCCAATGGATGTCTACGCCGTTGCGTTCCATGCGGCGGAACCAGGTCATCTGTCGTTTAGCGAAACGGCGGATATCAGTAAAAAGATCGCGGAAAAGCTCGTCGCGAGTGCATTGTCCCAGCAGATAACGCGTCACGTGACGATACTCCAATCCAAAGCGCATAAGGCGCTCGGGGCTGACGCCGGAGTCGAGTAGCCGTTGCACTTCACTGGTCATCCCCTCCTCCATACGTAGACGTAGACGCCGCTCTATGCGTTCGACAATCTGCTGTCTGTCGAATTTGATGCCGAAGATGAAATGGCGCATGGCGGGCAAATGGATGTAGGCTTCCGGATGCTGCATGGCGAACTCCTGTATCTCGAGTGCGCGGACGAGGCGGTCGCGTGTCTCCGTATCGGTGTGGTTGTGGAGCTTCACCAGCGATGCCAGGCGAGTCTCTAACTGTTCGTCGCTGAATGGCTCCAAAGAACGTCGGAAGTCCTCGTTGATTGGGGCATCGGCCAGGTGGTAGCCCCGCACGACGGCATCGACATATAGCCCTGTGCCGCCACAAAGAATGGGCTGCCGACCGGCAGCAACGATATGTTCGAAAGCCGACTTGAAGTCGCACAGGAAACGATAGGCATTGTACTCCTCGGAGGGGTCGCAGATGTCGATAAGGTGGTAGGGAACGTGTTTGCCATGAACAGTATAGTCAGCAATGTCCTTCCCGCTTCCGATGTCCATGCCACGGAACACCTGCCGTGAGTCGGCACTGATAATTTCGCCATCCAGACGGTAGGCCACCTCTGCCGCCACAGCTGTCTTGCCAGTGGCCGTAGGGCCCAAGATAGTGATCAGCGGACGATGGATAGCCTCCGCGTTATTCATCCAAGAAGATGAGGCGAGACCGCTGCTTGTCGAATTCGTACTTGCCGAATTGCAGCAGGCCGGTGCGGTTGATGATAAACTTGTAGTCTATACCCTTGACGACTATCACCTCGACCTTCTCGCGGCGTTGTTCACCAATCTGCATGTTTTTGAACACAAGTGTTGTGCGGTCGACGATATTGCCCTCGGCATCGAAAGACTGGTCGCGCAGGGGGAAGTCCTCCTTGGTGATACGTTGCTGGTATAGGAGATTCATAGCTTCCTCCCAAGAGATGGCTATAGGCTCAGCATAGCGCTCGTCGATAAGCATGGGAATCTGGAAACCGTTGGCGATACAGCTCATCTCGCCGCGTGTGGCATTAATCATCACCACCGGCACCACGCTCTCGTCATGTACGATGGTGGGCTGTGTCTCCTCGATATCGTCGTTGACGTCGCGGTTGACGAGGTCGACCACCTTACCGTTTTCGTCGACCTTTGCCACCGGTTGGGGAGCCGTCATATTTTCCACCAATCTGCGCGGCACATAATCTTCGCGCAGCACCAGGAACTCGATACGACGATTGAGGGAGTGTGCCGCCTGTTGCCTGTCACCGCTGAGGGTGGCGATATAGTCGCAATCCATGACGGATCCTGCCGAGAACTCATATTTCTGGCCATTGTACTCAACAACCATATCCTCATCCAATACCCGAGGTACACGTTCGGCATAGCCCTTGGCCACCAAACGGTCGCGTTCGATACCGCGGCTCACCAGATAGTCCACCACACTCTGTGCGCGGCGCTGCGAGAGGGTATCGTTGGTGAGACCCACATAGGGCTGACAGTCGGTATGTGAGCGTATCTCCACCACAAGGTTAGGATTGTTATCCATAATGAGGTAAAGATCCATTAACGAATCCATGAAATCTGCCTTCAGATCCGCTTTTGCCAGATCGAATTGTATCTGTGGCAGCACAATGGGACGACGCGGGACGGGCTCCATGCGGAAGTCATGCACCAGGGTCTTGTTGGTGGTATAGCCACGTGTACTTTCTGAACCCTCAGTACTGTAATACCCCGACTTGGAGAGATACATCTTGTACACCACATCGCGGCGTATCAGCGTACTATCGAACTTGTAGAAGCCCTTCTTGTCGGTACGCGTCTCGGCCTCCATACCATCAGAGCCAACGATTTTAAGGCGTGCGTCCTTGATGAGCTGCATCGATTTCTCGTCACGCACAGTGCCCTGAATGGCATAATTCAGACCTTGCAGCTCAAAATAGAAAATATTATCATTGATGGGTAACGGACCTTTACGCTTGGTGCTGCGGTTCTCGTTACGGTTAGCATCATTGTGAGGCTCGTTGTAGGGGCGATTGGATGAGAAGAAACCGCGCTCCACAATATTGCTCATCTCATTGTCCGGATAGAAGACGATGGACAGCTCATCGTACGACGAGTTGATGGGTACGCCCAGGTGCTGCGGCACCGACCAGCGCCCGTTGGGGCTAAGTTTTGTGCTGAAGAGATCCTGACCACCCACACCAGGGAGACCATCTGACGAGAAATAGAGCAGTGAATCGTTGCGCAAAACAGGCATCATCTCCTTGCCAGGAGTATTGACAACCGAGGTGAGGTTAACGGGTCGGCCGAAATCGTCGGCGGTGGACTTACGTGTGGCACGCCAGATATCATATTCGCCGAAGCCACCAGGCATATCGGAGGTGAAATAGAGGGTGAGGCCATCGGAGGTAATGGCGGGATAGAGATAACTATAGGCGGTGTCACCCAGATGTACATAGACGGGCTCCGACCATTCACCTGCCTTCAGCTCTGTAGGCTGCTCCATCTCGGCAGGCTGTTCGTCATCGATATCCTTACCTTTCTTACCCTTCTTTTTTGTTGTTTTTTTCAGAGTTTTCTTCTTGGCGGTGCCTTTCTTACCCTTCTTGTCGAGTGTTTCGGGAGTGCGCGTTGACGAATAGATACGGCAGAGTGACGTGGTGTTCTCTCGAATGTCGCAACGTGTGAAGAATACCATGTTACCATCAGGGGTGAACGATGGTTCGCCCTCGTTGACGGCAGTATTGATTTTTCCACTCTTATCCCATGGTTCTGGAGTAGAATTCCACTGCCCATTGCGGTCCATGAAGACGAAATAAATATCTGAAAAAGCCTGGTCTGTCCAAGGATCTCTGTTCTCGCCCTCACCTTCGGCAAAGCGCGACGAAGTGAATAGAACCTTCGTGGTATCATTGCCCAGGAAACGGGGGGCGAAATCGTTAAAATCACTATTCCAGTCGTCCATCTGCGTCACCTCATGACGCGTGCGGTGTTGACCCATCTCAGCATGATGGATAAGCGATTTCTTTCGCTTGATGGCATGGGTATCGTCGGGCTCCAGCTCCAGATATTTGTCATAATAGATCTCTGCTTCCTCAAACTCCTCTTGAAAACGGCACATCTCGGCCAGATTAAAATAGAGCTTGCGTTCACTATTGTAGTACTCCTCATTAACCAATCGCTTGTAAATAACCTTGGCCATGGGGTAATTGTATGTCAAACGATAGCACTCGGCCATCTGGAAATAGATACGGTTCTTTTCAGCCTTGTTGTTCTTGATCTTATTGTAGGCCTTCTCGTACTCCTTACATGCCTCAACATAGCGGTACTGATCGAAGAGGTCGTCAGCCTTTTTTGCGATGCTCTGCGCATTAGCGAAAGATGCCACCATCATGGCAGTCATCAGCAAAAAGAAACCTTTTTTAAGTGTTTTCATATATTTATCGCTCTTCTTTTTTCTCTGTATCAATATCCGAACCAACTCATTGAAGGGACTTTACGGCCCTTTCAATGTGCTTATTCAAAGCGCTAAATTACAACTTTTTTATCAAACAGCAAAAAAAAGTAAACGGCAGTTCACCCCTTGTTTTGCAGTTTGCTTTCCGCCTCGTCGCGTGTGAGAGTGAAAGTTGACCCTTTCTTCAACGTCGGTAATTCAAACATCAAGTCGGTCATGATACTCTCCATGATAGAGCGCAAACCACGAGCTCCAAGGTGGTATTCCATCGCCCGGTCGACAACTAAATCAAGAGCATCGGGCGCAAACTCAAGGTCAATATCGTCCATCTTGAAGAGTTCCTTATACTGCTTGACAAGAGCATTTTTAGGCTCCGTAAGGATGCTGAGCAAGGCTTCACGGTCGAGAGGCTGGAGGGCTGTAAGTACAGGAAAACGGCCCACCAATTCGGGAATGAGGCCAAACTTTTTGACATCCATGGGTTGCACATGACGCAACATGTTCTCACGGTCGACACGCCGACGCGACTCGTTGTTGTTAAAGCCAATCACTCCGGTATTCAGGCGCGACCCGATGACGCGCTCTATGCCGTCGAAGGCGCCTCCGCAAATAAAGAGAATATTGCGTGTATTGATAGTGATGAGCTTCTGCTCAGGGTGTTTGCGCCCACCTTCCGGAGGCACCGAAACCAGAGCTCCCTCCAACAGCTTAAGGAGGGCCTGCTGCACTCCCTCACCGCTGACATCACGAGTAATGGATGTATTCTCGCTCTTGCGAGCTATCTTGTCGATTTCGTCGATAAAGACAATACCTTTCTCGCATGCCTCCACATTGTAGTTGGCAGCCTGTAACAGCCGTACAAGGACATTCTCAACATCGTCGCCCACATAGCCAGCTTCGGTAAGAGTGGTGGCATCGGCGATACAGAATGGCACTTGCAACATGCGCGCTATGGTGCGAGCAAGAAGCGTCTTCCCGGTACCGGTCTCTCCGACAAGCATGATATTCGATTTTTCTATCTCCACATCGTTCTTGTCTCCATGCTGCTCATTGTAACGGAGGCGTTTGTAGTGGTTGTAGACAGCGACGGAGAGCACCTTCTTGGCCTCCGTCTGTCCGATGACATACTGATCAAGAAAGGTCTTTATTTCCTGAGGTGTGGGTATGTCGGTCAACTGCACCTGGGGAGCGGCAGGATGCCCCTGCGAAGCGGCTGCATCATTAAAAATCTGCTGTGCCAGACGGGCACAATCTGCACAAATATATCCATTTAGACCACTGGCCAACATGCCTGCCTGCGAAGCGGGTCGACCACAAAAGGAACAATGTTCGTCGTGAGTATTCTTTTTGGACACGAAAATAATGATTTATCGTTTGACGTTGGGTTCTATAACAACTGATTTTTCGAAGCATCCTGGCGGATGAAAATGAAGAGCAGAATCGTGAATGCCAGCAGTGACGAGCCTCCATAGGAGAAGAAAGGAAGGGGAATGCCAATGACAGGTACCAATCCCAATACCATGCCCACATTGACAAAGAGGTGGACAAAAAGAATGCTGGCCACTGAGTAACCGTATATACGCGAAAACGGCGACCGCTGTCGTTCGGCCATTGCTATAAGGCGCAGGAGCAACCATGCGTAGAGAGCCACTAACGTCGACGACCCTAACCAGCCCCATTCCTCTCCAACAGTACAGAATATAAAGTCGGTCTCCTGCTCCGGGACAAAGTCAGCTTTGGTAAGGGTACCGCCCAAAAAACCCTTCCCTGCAAATCCTCCGGAACCGATAGCTATCTTCGATTGATTGACATTGTATCCTGACCCTCGCAGATCCTCAGTCTTACCCAGCAACACATCGATGCGCTCTCGCTGGTGAGATTCAAGGATGTTATTGAATACAAAGTCGACCGAAAAGATAAACAGCGCACAGCACAGCCAGATCCCTATCGTTCTCCAATATATACGACCGCTACGCTTATTGAGCCATACGAAGAGGTAGAGCAACGCCACTACGGCGAGGACGCCCATGAGAATATACTTGTTGACCAATAGGGCAAGAACAAAAAGAGCAATGGCAGCCACTCCAATGATGAGAAAGGCTCCTGAAAGACCTTCACGGTAGAAAGGCAGTATAAAACCCACGAAAACAAGTGCCGACCCGGTATCGTGCTGCAACAAAATAAGCAAGGCCGGAATGGCAATAAGTGCCGCCACCACTATTTGGGTACGCATGTCCTTCATCTCAATATGCAGTGCCGAGAGATATTTGGACACTGCCAATGCAGTGGCAAACTTGGCAAATTCCGAAGGCTGTAAGCGGAAGAACCCAAGGTCAATCCATGATTTTCCTCCATTGACGGTAACAGCCAAAAATAGCGTTAGCACAAGTAGCCCCATGACAAAGCCATAGATGGCATAGGCGGTGTTGGAAAAGAGACGTGGCTCAGTGAGAAGTATGACACCCGCGAGCGCTAGCGCCATCACTATCCAAATAAATTGCTTGCCATGCTGCACCGAAAAATCAAAAATCGAAGAATGGGCCTCACTGTATCCTGCAGCATAGACATTAAGCCACCCAAAGAACATGATGACGAGATAGATTACTACCGTCCACCAGTCTATCTTGAGTTTTTCCTGATACTCCATAGCGCGATTATCTCTTCTTTTTCGCTTTCTTTACCCTGCGCGTCAGTGGCAATTTCTGGCAGGGATTTATTTCTTTGTACATCTTCTCCACATCTTTGCGTTTCACCTCGCCATTGAGATATTTTTCGCATAGTAAACCTGCTATGGGCGCTGCCCACGTGCCACCACCTCCTTGTGCGTTCTCCACATAAACGGCCATGGCTATCCGGGGATTATCCTTGGGGGCAAAACAAATGAAGACCGAGTGGTCGTTGCCATAGTTCTCTGCTGTCCCCGTTTTGCCACAAATGTCAAGACCATCGACCCTCGCTCGACGAGCCGTCCCGCCTGCCACATGTACCACATCATACATGCCCGCCGCAGCAATATCAAAATAGCGGCGATCAATACCAGTCTCATGCTTGACAAGGTACTGCTCGTCGCGCACCGAGTCGGCTCCATAAAAACGCACCAAATGAGGCGTGATATAGTAACCACGGTTGGCAACGATGGCGGCAAGGTTTGCCATCTGGATGGGCACCACCGTAACCTCTCCTTGACCTATAGAATTGCTGTAGATTGTCGAAAAAGCCCAATGTTCCTTACCATACCATCGATTGTAGAAGGCCGTATCGGGAATATTGCCACTCGACATGCCACTTTTGGGCAGGTCAATGTCAATCTTTTGGCCGAAGCCGAAGCGCAACATATAGTCATGCCACACCGTGAGACCATACTGCGCATCTTTGTAAATATTCTTATACTTTCCCTGTTGTATGACCCTGCGATAGACTTGATAAAAGTAGGGATTACAACTCATCTTGATGGCCTCCTGCACCGTCCGCGCCGAGGGGTGGTTGTGGCAACCTACAAGGTTCTTCTCACAGGCAAACCCGCTACCAGGATTGATGACACCAAGGTCCAATGCCACCATGCTCTGCGCAACCTTGAAAATAGATCCAGGCGGATACTGTCCCATAAGGGCGCGGTTGAGCATGGGTTTGGCAATATCGCTATTGAGCATCATGTAGTTCTTGCCGCGGATGCGCCCCACGAGCAAATTGGGATCGTAGGTGGGCGCCGACACCATGGCCAACACCTCACCGCTGCTTGGCTCTATAGCCACCACACATCCGCGTTTATTGGCCATTAGCTCCTCGGCATAGCTCTGCAAGTCGGCGTCAAGGGTGGTATATAGATTGCTGCCCTCAACTGGCAGTGTGTCATAACGCCCATCCTGGTAGTGGCCTATCTCGCGGTTATGCACATCAACATGCATCATCTTCCGCCCCTTGATGCCCCGCAACACCTCCTCATAACTCTTCTCCAATCCACTCTTGCCTATATAGTCACCTCGTTTGTAGTATGTATCACGGTCCAAATCGCCCTGATTCACCTCTCCTACATATCCCAACACCTGCGCCGCAATCGGACGATCGTAGATGCGTAGCGTACGCTGCGATATGTAGAAACCCTTGAAGCGGAACATCTTGTTCTCAAACTTGGCATACTCCTCCTTGGAAATCTGCTTCATAAACACCGACGCCGAATAGGGCGAGTACCTGCGCGCCTTGTCCATCCGCTCGTCAAAGTCCGAACGCTCTATGCCCAACGCTCGACAGAAATAAGCCGTATCCAGGTTCTTCACCATCCGGGGAATAACCATCAGGTCATACACCGCTTCATTGTGTACCAACAATTTGCCGTGGCGGTCGTAGATAAAACCTCGGGCCGGATATTGCGTAACATTGCGTAACGACTGCATCTCGGCCAGCTCCTTGTATTTTGGATTGAAGAGCTGCAACACAGCCAGCCGCACAACAAAAATGACGGCAACAACGAGGATAATCATCCTCACCACCTGACTGCGCTCCGAAAACTGCTTCGACATAATAAAACAACCAACGCCAGTCAGCGCTGTTTATTGTATCGTCAAAAAGAAAAAATCATGGGCAGATACTATCACCGCCAACGTAGCGTCTCCACCAGGTGGTCAAGATCAGCCTGCAGGTAATTCAACACAGGCGACAAAGAGTCGTTATTGGGACTGCGGTCCAAATAAAGGGCTCCTCGAAGAAAGTGATGCAACGAGTCAGTAGCATAAAACTGATAGGTCGAAGCTACTTGGCGCCCCTTGATATGCCATGTGACAGCGTGAACAGCCCCATCGTCACTCACATAAAGATGCTCGTCCACACCCGTAGCCAATTGATGATGGCTCTCCATAAGACGCATCGAAGTGTCTGTCTGACCACGCAGGTCTGCAGCGCCTCGCAAACGCCGATAGGTGAGGAACACAACACCCTGCCACTGCGGATAGTTCAGGTCTACCCACGTCTCGCCAGACGTCCTCTTTTTCAATGTTATACCGGCCAGCGTGCTCTTCTCAAAAGTAAATGGCAGCCCCATGGTGTCACACAGCGCATAGTCGTGATCAGGCATGTCTATGCGAAGGTAGGCTTGCGGCTTCGGAGTATAATCTCCTTCCCCGCAAGAGACCATTACAAACATCCCTAAAAAACTGATTATCAGTATACAGTAATTAGTTTTCTTCATAATCTACTGATTTCTAATAGCTTATCCATATCCGCTCCATATCCGCTCCCAGTCCGCTCCCAGTTCGCTCCCAGTTCGATCCCTGCTGCCGTCCGAAATATGCTCTTTTCATTTTTTTTCTTAATTTTGCAGCGTGAATCGTCTCTCGCACTTTCTCCGCGCCGGCACGCAGTACAATCTGCACTCACCTTTCGTCTACAACCTTTACACCGAGGTGCTTACCGCTCATGTGCCCCAAGCGCCTCACAACCGCTACGAGGATGTGGTATGGCGTCTCGAGCAGCGCTACAAAACTACCGCCGAGCGAAGCGCAGATTCGGCACGGCTGCAATGCGGCACGCTGACATTCCTGGTGATCGACCACCCCCATCGCAACGAGCATCGTTGGCAGCATCTGCTCGACAACCCCTCCTACCAAGTCACCATCGACCTCTTCTCCGTGGGCGTTGTCATAGCCAACAAGAATCTCAGCCGTCAGCATTTCATTCTGCGCTAGCATCGTCATCCCCCTCTTTCTCCTGTTTTCCCCATACCGTTCACGCCATCTGGCGTCCGTCAAGCATAGGCACAAAGCTATAGACACCAAAACGTTCCTCTCGCCACAGGTCTCTACTCTCGCCAGCCTTGGTGATTCGCAACATCTCCTGCTGCTGCTCACCAAGCGGAATCACCATAATCCCACCCACCTTCAGTTGCGCCATTAGCGCCTCGGGAATCTCTCGGGCCCCACAAGTGACAATAATACGGTCATATGGACCATAGTTCACCTCCTGCAAACCCTGATAGCCATCACCAAGAAAACAACGCGCATGGTAGCCCAACGACGCCAATAGCGGACGTGTCCGGTCAAAAAGACCCTTTTGACGCTCTATAGTGAAAACACGCCCTCCCAACCGGCAAAGAATAGCGGTCTGATATCCACTGCCCGTTCCAATCTCAAGCACCTTCATACCTGGACTCACGTCAAGCAGTTGACTCTGCATAGCCACCGTGGAGGGATGCGAAATAGTCTGCTCACAACCTATCTTCAACGCCCGGTCATCATAAGCCAGCATATCCAATGCACTGTCCAAAAACCAATGCCGCGGAACCTCCTCCATGGCCCTCAACACAGCATCCGAACCGATACCCTTGGCCCTCAAAGCCTCAACCATCTGCTTCCGCAGCCCCTTGTGTTTGAATGTATCCTGCCGTATCATTGTCTAGCGAAACCCTGCGCCTTGAGTTCTATCGTCGTATTCTGCGGCGTCACCATCACCGCTGGCATACCCTCTTCGGTGACGTAACCGATAATATGCACCCCCTCCATCTCCTTAATTCTCTCGTAGTCCGACTGCGCCACCGCAAACAGCAGCTCGTAGTCTTTGCCCCCATTGAGGGCACAAGAGACCGGCAACATATTCTTGCTCATCTCAGAGCATACTCGCGAGGTCTGGTAGTCGATGGGAATGCGATCCTCATACACTTCGCAGCCACAGCCCGATGCACGTGTGAGGTGCAGTAGGCTGTCGGCCAAACCCTCACTGACGTCAGTCATAGCCGTGGGGACCACTCCACGTCGCGCCAACTCACGCACGATATCAACACGCGGCTCGGGCTTTAAAAAACGCTCCAGCACGTAGTCAAAACCTGCCAGGTCAGGCTGAAAATTTGGATCTGCCTGATAGGTCACCTTCTCGCGCTCCAACACCAGCAACCCCGCATACGCACTGCCCAGGTCACCACTGACGCACAGAAGGTCGTTGTGATGAGCTCCTCGCCGCCAAACAACATGGTCGGCAGCAACATCGCCCAAAGCAGTGACGGTGACGACCATACCAGCACGCGTACTGCCAAAATCACCGCCGACAAGCTTGGTGTCATAGCGCTGGCAGCATAAATGGATGCCGGCATAGAATTCATCCAGGGCCTCTACAGAATAGCGATTGCTGACAGCAACGCTGACAAGCACTTGGCGAGGCGTACCATTCATGGCGGCAATATTGCTCAGCGCTACAGCCACAGCCTTGTAACCCAGATGTTTGAGGGGGGTATACATCATATCAAAATCCACACCCTCCACCAACGTCTGCGTAGTGACGAGGGTTTTCTGCTCTCCTTCGCCAATCACAGCACAGTCGTCACCCTGGCATCCACTGTCGGCAGTGAGGCGCTCAATAAGCGCTACACGTCCCAGATGACTAATCTCGGTACGTCCCTCTTGATATTCCAATCGTTCCATATTTTTTCTTTGATAATAACCACTTAGTTCTTCGCCCCCACCATCCAATTCATCAGTATCCCTGCCGCCACTGCTGCGTTAAGACTCTCGGCAGTGCCTCCTATATTCGGAATGAGTACAGGATGTGTGACGTGCCGCATGGCTTCCGCACCGATACCTCGACTCTCGTTGCCAATGAGCAACACAGCACCCTCTTCAATCTGCCGTGGTGCAGCATCGATAGCATCGCCCTGCAGAGACGCGCCATATACGGAACGACCACAACCCGCCAACCACTCCGGCAACTCCACATAATCCACCTGCGTACGGAACACCGCACCCATTGACGCCTGCACCACCTTGGGGGTATAACATCCCACTGTCTCCTCACTGCACACCACATGGCGCACACCGTACCAGTCAGCGATACGTAGCAGGGTGCCAAGGTTTCCAGGATCCTGTATGTGGTCCAACGCAAGTATAAGATCAGTGTGGTGAATATGCGCCACCAAACTCTGAATCTGCTGACTACTAGGACGACGCAACAGCATCCACACCTGGTTGGGAGCTCGCATGTTCGATAGCCGTTCCAACTCTCCTTGCGTCACCTCATAAAACTCCCACTCACCCCTACTCTCCTCTCCCCACTCTGCGGTGGCACATACCGCCACCACCTCGAAACCCGACACCAGTGCCTCGCCTGCCATCTTGGGACCTTCGACAACAAAAACCGCCTCCTCGTCGCAACGTTTCTGCAGGCGGTAGGCGGCCAATTGCTTGAGTTTATTTTTACCTATCAAAATGCCAACTCTCTATGTAGTAATCAATTTAAAGCTCAATGACCATATTATGCTCCCGCGCCAATCGACGCAAATTGATAATAGCATAACGCATACGTCCCAAGGCTGTATTAATGCTTACACCCGTACGAGCCGCAATATCCTTAAAGTCACACTTGCCATAGTGTCGCAGAATCACCACACGACGCTGTTCCGGAGGAAGCAGACGAACAAGTTTGCGGATATTTCGGCTGGTCTCCTTCTTGATAATGGAAGTCTCCACATTGTCGTCATGAACACGCAGATTGTCCACAACATCGCCCTCAGGCTTGTTGGGCACCATCGGCATCTTATTGCTCCTACGGTAAGTGTCGACAATGAGATTATGGGCAATTCGCATCACCCAATGCACAAACTTGTTTTCATCTTTGTAAACACCCGAATTGATAGTGACAATAACCTTGTAAAAAGTCTCCTGAAACAGGTCATCAGCCATTTCTTTGTCTTTCACAACAGAAATAATATAGCCGTAAACCTTTGCCTGGTAGCGATCCAGCAAGGCCTCAAAACAAGAGGTGTCGCCATCCTTGTAGCGCATTATCAGTTCATAGTCTGACAGCTGTCTGGTTCTTACGTCCGTCATATCCTCTTCTATTTAAGGGGTTGAAACTGATAGCTTTGCTTCATGCAACATAGGTTAGTTCAACTCTAATTCGGCTGCAAAGATACGCATTTTTTTTAACATATGCCCCTACCATGAAAAAAAAATCACAGACCATCCTCCCAGCCTGTGATGTGAACACTGCATATCCCACAAGACAAACGAGAGGATGGCCCGCGAACCTCAACAATACAGACTAATCCTCGCTATGCTTACGGCTACTGTCGATGGCCTCGCTGACATTGAGCACATAATCTCCCAACTTCTCATAAAGGGCATAAAGGCTGCTATAGGCATTGCCGATGGCATAGTCGTAGACACCTAGTTTCAAAGCGTCAAGATGTTGCTTGCGCAAGCGGTCACGATAGGCATTGATAGCATGCTCAGCATCATAGGCAGCATCAAGATCCACATGGTCATAATCATGCAAGTTGCGATCCATGACATCGAGGGCTTCTTGCACCAGCTGCGTCATCTGGTCAAGGTTGGCATTGAGGCCAGCATCGAAATGCACCGCATCCTCTCGCTTGTTCTGACGCGTCATAGCTATCTGGTAGATGGCATCGCCAATACTCTCCAAATTGTCTATGATACGCAACATCGTACTCACACGCTCCGAAGCATGCACACTGACGTCTCCACTGCCCACCTTGGTGAGAAATTTCGAAATCTCCATCTCCATACGGTCAGTGATACCTTCATACTTGGCTATGCGCGCCATGATAGCATCAAATTCCTCGTCATTCTTAGCGGTACGCAAACCGGGAAGGAATGTATACATCCTGAGCACTCGCTTGCTGAATTCCTCAATCTCGCTCTTGGCACTCTGCAGGTTAAGCTCAGCAGTAGAGAGCAGATTGGGCTCCAAGTACGTCAGACGGAATTCCTCATCACCCTCATCGGCATTCTTGTCTGGCACCATCCACGTAACAATCTTGACAAGCTGCGGGATGAAGAAAGAAAGAACAATGGTAGTGAATACATTGAAGAGGGTATGGAAGATGGTGATAGCCAACGGGAGAATGGGAACATGGGGAAGAATAGGATCCAGCTTCTCGGCCACAAACCACACTGCATCACATATAGGATAGAAGGGAACGATAAACAGAATGGCTCCCACCACATTGAATACCAAATGGGCACGAGCCGTACGCTTACCAGTGGTGCCAGTGGTCATAGCCACCACCTGCGCCGTCAGCGTAGTACCCAGATTCTGACCTATCACCAGCGCCATTGACGTGGGAAAATCTATCCACCCCTGGCTGGCCATCAACAAAATGACGGCTGTCATGGCCGACGAGGTCTGCAATATGATACATAATATTGCCCCAACAACAATGAAAAGCAACACCGACCAATAGCCCCAATGACCCAACGAGGCAATAGACTGCGCCACATCCTCGTTCAACGGCGGCACCGAATCTCCCATAAGGCCGAGACCCAAGATAAGCATTGCCAAACCGATAATGGTTTGGCCAAGATATTGCATCCGGTCTTTTTTGCTGAAAATAAAAAAGAGACCAATGGCGGCAATGACCATGGGCATCAACGGCACCTTCTCATCACCACCACCACTCAAACCAAAGAGGGTAATAATCCATGCCGTCACAGTGGTGCCAATATTGGCGCCCATAACAACGGCAATGGCACCAGCCAGAGTGAGCAAACCGGCACCGGCAAAACCTACGGTCATCACCGTGGTGGCCGTCGATGACTGTATGATGGACGTGACACCTGTACCGGCCAAAATGCCACTCCATGGCTTGCCAGTAATCTTCGTTAGCGTATGGCGCAATTTGGAACCAGCAAACTTCTGCAATCCTTCACTCATCAGTTTCATGGCGAAGAGAAAGACAGCCAATGCACCAGTCAATTTAATGATTGTCAATAAAATACCAATAGTATCCATATCTTTTTCGTTCGTTTTCGATGGTGCAAAGGTACAGAGAATAATGTTACGAGCCTGTTACATTTTTGTTAAGTTTTTTACATACATCTTTAATGACTGCCCACCACAACCTCTATAGCAACAACTCCATCCTGGACCTAACAATATCCGGATTCCCATAGTCAACAGCCACTCCTCCAAAAGAATAAAAAAACTGCACTCTCACACAACATTTCCCCCACACTGCCGTTATCTTCAGCATGCAACAATATCTCAACCTCCTGCGCCATGTGCTTGATCACGGCAACCTCCGCGACGATCGCACCGGTACAGGCACCGTGGGCGTCTTCGGCTATCAGGCACGCTACGACCTCAGCCAAGGGTTCCCTCTCCTCACAACAAAAAAACTGCACCTCCGCAGCATCATCCACGAACTACTATGGTTCCTCCGTGGTGATACCAACATCAAATACCTCAAAGACAATGGTGTAAGCATCTGGGATGAATGGGCAGATGCCGACGGGAACCTCGGCCCCGTCTATGGCAGCCAATGGCGCTCGTGGCCCGACGGGCAAGGCGGAACCATCGACCAGATAGCCAACCTCGTACACGACATCCAAAACAATCCCACCAGCCGCCGCCTCATCGTCACGGCATGGAACCCCGCAGAACTATCCCAAATGGCTCTGCCTCCCTGCCATTGCCTCTTCCAGTTCTACGTAGCAGACGGCCGTCTCTCCTGCCAACTATACCAGCGTAGCGCCGACATCTTCCTCGGTGTACCATTCAACATCGCCAGCTACGCACTGCTCACCATGATGGTAGCTCAGGTAACAGATCTCACGCCGGGTGAATTCATCCATACCCTCGGCGACGCCCATCTCTACCGCAACCATCTCGACCAGGCTCGCCTACAACTCACCCGCGATCCGCGTCCTCTTCCCACCATGCACATCAATCCAGAAGTTCACGACATCTTCTCCTTCCACTACGACGACTTCCGTCTTGAAGGCTACAACCCTCACCCACACATTAAAGCGGAGGTAAGCGTATGACGTGGGTAGTCATCATGGCCGGCGGCCTGGGTAGCCGCTTCTGGCCTATCAGCAGAACCGACAAACCCAAGCAGTTCCTCGATGTGATGGGAGTGGGTCTCTCCATGCTGCAACTCACTTTCCAGCGCTTCTCAAAAGTATGTCCGCGCGAGAATATCATTGTGGTAACAGGCGAACAGTTCGTCGACCGCGTTCGTGAACAGCTGCCCGACCTGGCTCCCTACCAGGTGCTCGGCGAACCGCTGCGACGCAACACAGCACCCTGCATCGCCTACGCCGCAGCAATGATACATAACATGGACCACGATGCCACCATCGTTGTCTCTCCTTCCGACCACGCCATCTTCCACGAGGATCTTTTCCTCAGCGACCTACGCCAGGCTATAGACACTGCGGCTCACCACGACTGGATCATCACTCTCGGCGCACAACCATCAAGGCCCGACACAACCTACGGATATATACAATTCGACCATAAGACTTCGCTGCCCTCCTCCCCCAACATGCACCCCGTGGTAACATTCACGGAAAAACCACCAGTAGAGATGGCCCGCCAGTTTATAGCCAGCGGTGAATTCCTGTGGAACACAGGCCTGCTGGTATGGCGTCTGCCAGTGCTGACGGCAGCATTCAACGAACATTTGCCGGCAGTCGCCGAAGCTTTCCGTCATGTCACAGCAGAAACACCCTACGAGAGCCTCGAACAAATCTATTCCCTCTGCGATGCTGTTTCGGTAGATAACGGCATCATGGAGAAAGCGGCCAACGTGCACGTCTTGGAAGCAGCGTTTGGATGGAGCGACGTGGAAACGTGGAGCACTCTCTACGACGTCGCTCAACACGACGGCAGCGGCAACGCCACAATACGCGGTGAACTAATGGCATACAACAGCCACGATTGCCTCGTAGTGATGCCTCCCGACAGCAAAATGACAGTAGTACTCGAGGGACTCGACGGCTATATCGTGGCAGCAGGAAGCGATACCCTCATGGTATGCCGACGCAACAACGAAGACATGGTGTTCAAATTCGCTTCCGACATCGAACTCAAGCACCTAATGAAGGGCACCCTATGAACGTGCAATAAACTGCACGTCACCAGCACGAATCAACCCCAGGACAAGCGCTTTGGCTACCCGAGAGGCCGATTTGTTGACAATACCTAAGCGCCGCGACAGCTCCTTCTGGCGCTCCTGTATGGCTTTCTCCCCTTCTCCAAGACGGTCGGATATCTCCGAAGCGGTGTGGCCCGCCGCCTCGAGTAGCAACAAGCTACGTTCTGTGTCACTAAGCATAACCCCCTCACTGCCTCCAGGCAGCATGGCAAAATAGCGTTCGGCAGCCTCCTTGAGAGTAAGCATCACAGGGTAGTTAAAGTAACACTCCTCGCCTCTCTCCAGACATTCAATGGCACGCAGTATGTTCTCCACAGAGAAACCTCCCGTGGCATTCTTACTCACAAAAGCAGAAGCTCCAAGACGCAACGCCTCCATCACCACACCGCCAATCTCAGCCATGCGATGCTGTCGATCCTCCTCATGTGACAGCGGGTTGTCAAAACGACCAGAGAAGATGATGATTCGCACCGCCGGATAGCGCTCATGTAGACGCCGCGTGATAAGAAGACCTCCCGTAGGCTCCCCTTGAAACTCCATATCGACCAACACATAGTCGGGAATCTCGGTTTGCTCGAGAGCCGCCATGAGAGCTGGCCCCGAAGCAAAAGTATCAACCATAGTCACATGACGCCGCTCGGTGTTCAGATCACCGGCAGCATGGCGCTCCACTTCGGCACCACGCTCGTTCATCTCCATCTTGACGATCTTGCGTATCAACGGCTCGTCGTCAACCATCATCACTCGTATTTCTTGCATAAGTAAGAGAAAAAGGTATAATGATTAATCATGGCTACCATCCGCCAATAGCAGATGGAAAACACTGCCTTGGCCCTCCTCACTCTCAGCCCAAAGGCGACAGCCACGACGGGTGAGGTCATCGTGCTTCTTGACAATATAGCGACAGAGAATGAGGCCGAACCCATGGTCCCCAGACAAATGCCCCGCAGCATCACTGTCATAACGGTCGGCGCGGAAGAGACCCTCCAACTGCTCGGCACTCATGCCCTTGCCTGTATCGCGTACGGTGATATGCACAAAGGCACCATCGTCAGCATAGGGCTGCGCAGACACAATGATGCTGCCTGCCGTGGTATGCTGCAACGCATTGTTCACCAAATTGCGCAACAATATGACGACCAGCAATCTATCTCCCCATATGCGACAATCACTTGGCTCGAAGCACAACTTCACAATGGCCGCGGAGGGCACCACCTGCCGCGACACCTCGTCAAAGAGAGCCTGCACATCGAAACGCGAGGCATTGAACACCAAACCACTGGGTATGGAAAGTGAGGTCCAACTCTTGATATTATCGAAGGTGCGTAGCAACTGTCCAAGTACCTCGTCACGCAACGCGGAAGGAAGGTCGCTACGGCTGAGGTAACTCACAAATGGACTCACATCATGGCGCAATACAGAGAGACAGGTCTCCACGTTGGCGATGCGCTCCACATCGCGTCTCTTGGCTTCCTCAAGCTGCCGCTTCTCACGGCGCAAACGTCGCGCGGAACGAGCAAGCAACAGGGACAATACCACCAACGATGCCAAAAGCAGTATGAGCGCCAAAGAAAAGAAAGTGAGGGAACGGTTGCGACGATGGCTTTGGTCAAGAGAAAGCTGCAAGGCGAAGTCCTCCCTCTCATTTTGCGCTATATAGTCCTGCAATTCGCAACGTCGCATGTACCAACGACGATTCTGATCGGGGCTGTCGGCCAAACGACTACGTATGAGCACATCAAAATAACCCAATTCCATCTTGGGCGCCGCAAAAGGAGTCCATGTGCCTCGCAATGCACGCCACTCTTCAAGCACAGCATGGGCAAAGAGGGTGTCGCTAACAAGAAGCGCATATCGTGCCGTGGAGGTAACAGCACCAAGCATCTGGTAAGGGTCGCCATAATCAAAGAAGCAACGCCGCGCCTCTTCGTAAAGAGCAAGAATGCTGTCGGGTGCCACCTCGCCGGGCTGTGCCTTGAGGGCGGCAGCGGTCATCTGCAGATTATTGGCATAGTTGTATAGACAAAACGAGGCAGGGTGTCGCAGCAAAAGGTCGGCAGTCTGCCCACAGTAGTCGAGGGCACGGTCACTCTCACCGGCGGATAGTAGTCCATAAGCAAGGGCGTAGTTGAGGGCCATATCTTCTGCATAATCCACCCTCATAGAGGAACGCCGCTGCTCCACTTCGTCGATAAGGATGCGCACATCACCCTCCTTTCCGTCACGATAATGGTAGTTGAGAGTGAGAAGGGTGATGTAGTATTCCGCCAAAGCATAACTGTGAAGCAGTTCGCCATCACCACCACGCAAGATACCAGAGCTATCTATGCTATAAAGTAGACGATAAGAATCGGCAATCTGACAATCGCGCTGCATAAGGCGCGCCCGCAATAACCGCGCTATGACACCCTCTATAGCTGCATTGGACGACATAGCAGCGTCGCTGGCAAGCAACTGTTCCACCCGACGCAGGGCATCATGGGCAGCATCGTAGTCGGAGACGAGGAAGTGGGCGAAAGCCTTGTTGTTGTAGGCTCGCAATGCTCCGTCATGGTAAGCAGGCAGAGAGTCGGCAACATAACACAAGGCGCTGTCGCTGAGAAGCACACAGGAGTCGGGCTGACGGTAGCGCAGCAAGAATGCCCGGCGGTTGAGATCATCAACAGTAGCCCTCCGCAAGGGGTCTACAGTAGCAGGTCTCTCACAGCCACAAAAGGGCAAAAAGAGTAGGAACAAAAGAAAGTTTGACAACGTTTTCACGAGACAAAAATACAAAAAAAAGTTCTATAAATCATATATTTATCTAAAAAAAGAGAAAAATATTTTGTCAAGCAAGGAAAAGTTTGTACTTTTGCACCTGATTTCGCCTCCCGATAGAGAGAGGCAACAAACAGTAAGGTCGTTTGGCCGAGGGGCTAGGCACAGGTCTGCAAAACCTGCTACTCCGGTTCAAATCCGGAAGCGACCTCACCATGAGAGGCGCACCACAACAGCGGTGCGCCTTTTCGTTTAGAAACCTGCACACATCATGACACAGGAAGATTTGGATAGGACTTTCATGCGGCGCTGTTTCGCCCTGGCCTCACACGGCCTGGGACGCACACGACCCAACCCACTGGTGGGATGCGTGGTGGTAGATGACAACGGACGCATCGTCAGCGAAGGCTATCACCAGCAATACGGGCACAACCATGCCGAACGCAATGCCCTACTGCGCGAAGGAAGCTACCGTGACGCCACACTCTACGTGAACCTCGAACCTTGCTCCCACCACGGTCTCACACCACCCTGTGCCGACCTCATCGTGGAAAAGGGCATAGGCCGCGTGGTGTGCTGCAACGATGACCCCAACCCGCTGGTCGCCGGACGCGGATTCTCCAAAATCGAAGCGGCAGGTATCAAAGTGATACGCCATGTGCTCAACGAGGAAGGACGTGAACTAAACCGCCGATTCTTCACTTTCATGGAGCAGCAACGACCCTACGTCATCCTCAAATGGGCCGAGAGTGCCGACGGTTTCATGGCGCCATCATCCCCCAACAACTACTGGCTCAGCACTCCCGACCAAAACCGTCTTAACCACCGCTGGCGCACCGAGGAAGCCGCCATACTGGTAGGCAGCGACACGTTCCTCAGCGACCACCCAGCACTCACAGCACGTCACTACCTGGGAACCAACCCTCAACCCGTAGTACTCGACAGACGCAAAAGACTGCACGACGTGCCAGCACATTGGCTCCACCTCCATACCACCACAATATCAGAAACACTGCAAGCACTCTATAACCACAAGCTGCAGAGCGTCATCGTAGAGGGTGGACGCCAAACGCTCGACGCATTCATTGCCTCCGGCATCTACGACGAAGTGCGCATACTCCGTAGCCCTCATTATCTCGGCACAGGGCTTCCTGCTCCAACCATACCTCCTATCGCACCACACCGCCTAACAATTATTGACTGATGTTCGACGACACCTACCGCACCATAGCAGCACCAGCAGAAGGACTCTATAAGGAAAAAGGCTCCAAATTTTTGTCCTTCGCATACCCCGTGCACAACGTCGACGATGTGAAACAGCATCTGGAACAGCTACGCAAAGACTACTTCGATGCACGTCACCATTGCTATGCCTACATACTGGGAGCCAACAAGGACGCCTTCCGGGCCAATGACGACGGCGAACCCAGCGGCACGGGCGGACGCCCAATACATGGGCAACTGCTGTCAGCCGACCTCACCAACACTCTCATCGTGGTGGTGCGCTACTTCGGCGGCATATTGCTGGGAGCAAGCGGCCTAGCAAATGCCTACAAGACAGCAGCACGCGAAGCTATCGACCACGCCACCATAGTCGAACGCACCATCGACGTGCGCTACAACTTGCACTTCGCATACGAATCAATGAACGACGTGATGCGCATCCTCAAAGACTACGACATCAAACCCGAGAACACCAACTACGGCCTCGACTGCAGCCTAGAAGTAGCAGTACGTCAGAGCCTAAGCGTACGCTTCTACGATGACGTAAAAAATCTGCGAACAGTGCAAATATTCTGACAACAAGAACAAAAATAAGATATCTTTTTGTATCTTTGCAAGCATAACAATACGTAACCCCCATGAGCGATCTGCTTGACCAACTGAACGAACCGCAACGCGAAGCAGCAGCGTGCACCGAAGGCCCCGTGATGATTATTGCCGGAGCCGGAAGCGGCAAGACTCGTACACTCACCTACCGCATAGCACACTTGATGGAACTGGGCGTCGACCCATTCCATATCCTCGCACTCACCTTCACAAACAAAGCAGCTGGCGAGATGAAGGAACGCATCATCAAACTCCTTCGCGAACGCAGCAGCGCAAAGGACGCCGCCAGCATGAGAAGCGAGGGCCGCAACCTGTGGATGGGGACTTTCCATTCGGTGTTCGCACGCGTGCTACGAGCCGAAGCGTCCAAACTGGGCTACACATCCAGCTTCACCATCTACGACACCGACGACAGCAAGGCCGCCATCAAACAGATCGTCAAACTTCTCAACCTCGACCCAAAAGCCTATAAACCCTCCTATGTAGCCAGCCGTATCTCCATGGCCAAGAGCAACCTCATGGGCCCTAAAGACTACATGGAAAATCCTGAGGTCTACCAGACAGATATCGACAGTAAACGCCCTGCCATAGGACAAATCTACCAAATGTACGACCAGCGGCTGCACAACAGCAACGCCATGGATTTCGACGACCTGCTGTTCAACATGAACATCCTGCTGCGCGACTTCCCAGATGTGCTGCTTAAATACCAACAACGCTTCCGCTACATCATGGTGGACGAGTACCAAGACACCAACTTCGCACAGTACCTTATTGTCAAAAAACTGGCAGCACGCAACCAAAACATTTGCGTCGTAGGCGACGACGCCCAAAGCATCTACGCCTTCCGCGGAGCCAACATACAAAATATCTTTAACTTCCGGCGCGACTACCCAAACATGCAACTCTTCAAACTGGAACAAAACTACCGCTCCACAAAGAATATCGTGCAGGCCGCCAACAGCATCATCGAACACAACCGCGACCAAATACAGAAAGAACTGTGGAGCGACAACAGCGTGGGCAACCGCTTGCGACTAATGCGCGCCAATGACGAACGCGACGAGGGCATACGTGTAGCAGAGGCCATACAGAACTACCGCCTCTCCGACGACGCCAACTACCGCGATTTCGCCATCCTCTATCGCCAAAACTCGCTGTCACGCGCCGTGGAAGATGCTTTGCGCAAAATGAACATCCCCTACCGCATCTACCAAGGACTATCCTTCTACGGCCGTCGCGAAGTGAAGGACGTACTAGCCTATCTACGCCTCACAGTCAACCCCCACGACGACGAAAGCCTGGTACGCATCATCAACTACCCCGCACGCGGCATCGGGCAGACAACCATGGACCGCATACGCCTCGCAGCGGCCGACAACGACGTGAGCATATGGACGGTACTGGAAAACATTCAAGACTTCGCACTGCCCATCAACAGCGGCGCCATACAGCGCATCACTGAGTTCGTATTCATGATCAAACGCTTCGAAGCCGAACGTTCTTCCTCCGACGCTTTCTCCCTGGCCAAACAGATTGTCCACGCCAGCGGCATCGTCAAAGCACTACGCGAAGAAGACGACCCGGAAAGCGCCGAACGGATCGACAACATCGACGAGTTGCTCAACGGCATACAGGAATTCTGCGAATCAGAAGATACTTTACCCGAAGAGACCCAATTACCTGATAATAGAAATGACTCGGACAACTCGGGCAAAACGCTCCGCACTCTCGACGAGTTCCTCCAACAGGTATTGCTCTACACCAGCGAGGATAAGGACAAAGATAAGGACGCCGATAAGGTGTCATTGATGACCATCCATGCCGCCAAAGGTCTCGAATTCCCCTACGTTTTCGTGGTGGGTATGGAAGAACAGATATTCCCCTCGTTTATGGCATCCTCTCGAGCCGAACTGGAAGAGGAACGGCGTCTGTTCTACGTCGCCGTGACACGCGCAGAAAAACAGGTGACGCTATCCTACGCACAAACGCGTTTCAACAACGGCCAACACATGGATGGCGAGATGAGCCGCTTCGTAGAGGAGATAGACCCACAGTACATCGAAATACCGGCCGGACGACGCACCCAGAACGACCGCGTCAGCATGCCTAGCGCCCTCTTCAACATCGGCAAACCCGCAACACAACAGAAAAAAAGACAGACACCCGTCGTACACCACGGACCGGCAGTGACCAACAGCCCGGCAGCCATCAACGCCATCATGCCTGGCATGCGCGTGCAACACGAAAAATTCGGCATCGGAAAGGTACTCGGCATAGAAGGTAGCGGCGACTCACGCAAAGCCGTGGTATTCTTCGATGGCGTGGGGCAGAAACAACTCATGCTCAAATTCGCCAAACTCACCATCATCGACCAATAACACCCGACGTAATATGAGGCTGGTTATCCAACGCGTAAAAAAGGCTTCCGTCAGCATCGGCGGCACACAGAAGTCAGCCATCGACACCGGCATGCTCATCCTTGTGGGTATATGCGACGAGGACACCGACGAGGACATCGAATACCTCTGTCAAAAGGTTGTAAAGCTGCGCATCTTCGACGACGACAAAGGCGTGATGAATATCCCAATCACGGAGGTGTCGGATAGCGGCATCCTCGTCGTCAGCCAATTCACACTCATGGCATCTACCCGCAAGAGCAACCGCCCCAGCTACATCCACGCCTCACGGCCCGACTTCGCCATCCCCATGTACGAAAAGCTCATCGCCAAGCTACAGGACCTCTTCGGCAAAGAAATCCAAACAGGCACCTTCGGCGCCGACATGCAGGTCGCTCTCGTCAACGACGGTCCCGTGACCATCATCATGGATTCCCTCCTCCGCGACCAATTCTGAGCATCGTCATTATCACTGGACATCATCACCTTCGGTGGGCAGCGGAGCATTCATCACCCGTAACCATCCCACGATAACACCCACGAAGGCGACAACGTTGATGATGTGGCCAATAATATTGATGAGAGGTATGAGGAGAAAAACACAACCGATGATCTGCAAGACGGAAGCGGCATACAGGGTCTTCATGCCTTGACAGCCAGGAAAGCTCCCGTCGCAGCGCAGACCCCCATAGGACACAAGGCTTATGACGGCGGCAACCTCCAGGAGGATGACGTAGAGGATGACACCCATTACGGGAATCAAGAAAAGCAGGATCCCCATAATGGAGAAGATGGCGGCGGCACGTATCCTCCTGATATTTGTAGCAGTGACGCCCTCAAATTCTTTGCAGAGATCCCCAAGACCTAGAAAAAAGTACACATAGCAGCACACCATCAGAATGGGCACCACAATGCGTGCCCACACCATCCCTCCCTCCATCGAAGGTACGGCGGCGGAAACAACCGAAAAAAGACCTCCCAAAATGGCGAGGATAGACAGACCTAGCGCACCACGAAAAATCCTTCCACTGGCTGCTCTATAGTGATTTGCATTCATTTTAATTGGTACCCCTGTTGTCACATCAGGTCGTCGGTTTTTTATGATTGGTGTCGGGCTCTAATCCAACGCGCCTTGCCGCGGAAATCGCTGTGCACCTCGGGGGTGAAACCTGCATCTTTTATCACCTCGCAGGTCTCATCGGCCAAGACTTCGTTGATCTCAACAACAAGCATACCGTCTTCCGCCAAATGTTCTTTTGCGATACCTGCAATTGCCTTATAAAAGCGTAGCGCGTCGTCATCGGGCACAAAGAGAGCCAGCGCAGGGTCATAGTCGAGAACGTTGCGTCGCATATGCACACGCTCACTGACTCTAACATAGGGCGGATTACTCACAATAAGCTCATATCTCACAGTGTCCACCGATTCTGTCGACGGCATAGCCAGCACATCGGCTTGACGAAAGCATACCTCCACGCCATTGTTTTTGGCATTCTCACACGCCATCTCCAAAGCCGCGACAGACACATCCACCCCAGTCACCTCTGCCGCCGGAAAATAATTCTTCAACGCTATCGCTATACATCCGCTACCTGTACATAAGTCGAGAATGCTACCCTCCGTCCACTGTCCACTATCCACTATCCACTTCACCATCTCCTCCGTCTCGGGCCTCGGCACCAGCACGTCAGGGCTCACCCCTATCCTGCAGCCACAAAAGTCCACATGACCAATGATATGTTGTATGGGTCGCCAGAGCTTCAAATCCTCCAACGCCCAGTGGAACCGCAGCAGGTCACTCTGGTCGATGGTCTGCTCCCGCGAGGTCAGCAGACGCACCCTTCCCCACCCCAAGTAGGACTCAAAGAGCATCTCCAAAAAGACACCCACCTCGCCACTACCATACATCTCATCCAACTCCTCATGAAATAAGGAAATGACGTCTCTAACCCGATTAGACCGAAAGCGAAGATTACGCGTATTCATTGGATTTATGGATTACGCCACAAGATGGAAATCTACTTGCGGCCAAAGTCCGCCGGTATCTCGCCCCACCTCTCGGTGTCCCACTTACGGATCTCGGTGGTGTAGCTATTGGTGCGCAGCCAGCTCTCAGCACGGTGCACATAGTCCCACAACTCAGCAGTCGTGGCGTCCTCGGGCAACTTGCTCTTACACACTTTCTGTCGCACCCAGCCGATTGCATTGACGCTGTCACTATAAATAATTTGATTCAGATGATGCCGCTTGAGGTAGCTCAGCCCATGTACAATGGCTAGAAACTCACCGATATTGTTGGTACCCTTCTCCGAACGGTAGTGAAAGACACGCGTCCTTGTGGGAATATAGATGCCCTGATATTCCATCACCCCAGGATTACCGCTGCAGGCAGCATCCACTGCCAGGGCATCGAGAACAGGAGCATTCTCGGTGCCAGGCTTCACAACAGTCATACCGTTATCGTCGACAATAAGACATCCACTCTGCCCATTGGCCCCATTACGTCCATTAGACGTCCCCGTCTTTACCACACTACTGTACGGCATCTTGAGGGCTGCCTCGGCCTCCGCCAGGCTGCCGAAACTTTTGTACTGCGCACCAGCAACACCCTGCACCTGCGCCTTGCAGGTCTCCCAGTCTCTATAGACTCCCGGCTGGCGACCCTGCCACACCGCATAGTATCGCTGCTTGCCAGCCATCAGCTACACTTGCTCCAACCACAATTGGGACAGCTCTTGCAACCACTATTATAGACCAACTTGCCACCGCAATCGGGACACACCTCGTCGGTCTCGGTACCATCCTTGATGTAGCGCTTCAAGGCCCGCGCCACACCATTACTCCACGTGGTGATGCTGTCGGTATCGAAGGTAAGCTTGCCGATGAGCTCCACGACATTGGCTATAGGCATCCCGTGACGCAGAATACCGGAGATAAGTTTGGCATAGTTCCAGTATTCCTTGCGGAACATACGCGAGAGACCCTCTATGGTAATATGGTAGCCGTCCTGGTCAAGGAACTGGAAGTCATAACGCGCATGCTCCTGTCCCTTCTCCTTGACACGAATCACCCACCCTTTCTCCACCTGCTTGGGCAACAGAAAACTCTCTGCACGACCCGTAAAGATTTCGTAAGGTCTCCCTTCGTACATGCCTACAACGGCAACCCAATCCTCTTTCTCATTCTTGAAACGCACTACCTCGGCATCCAATTTCTTGGGGCGCTTGGGAGCTTTGTTTTCTCCAAAACAGGGGGCCTCTTTCTTATCGCCACTATTGCTGACGAGCACACCGGTGCGCGAGCCATCACGGTAGATGGTGCATCCCTTGCAGCCACACTCCCATGCAGCCTCGTAAATCTGCGCCACAGTCTCCTTGGTGGTCTCCTTGGGAATATTGACGGTGACGCTGATACTATGGTCCACCCACTTCTGTATGGCACCCTGCATACGCACCTTGGCAACCCAATCAATATCATTGCTGGTAGCATGGTAGTATGGACTCTGCTCTATCAGCTTCTGTAACTCGACATCACCCATAGTACGCACCTGATCGGCATCATGGCCATTTTGCTCCGCCCATGTCAAAAACTTCGGATGGAACACATTGTACTCCTCAAAGAAGTCACCATTCTCATCCTTGATGATGGTGTGCTTGCTGCTGTCCTTGTCGTTGGGGTTAATCTTTTTGCGACGCTTATAGCTCACCAGGAAGACGGGCTCAATACCACTGGTGGTCTGCGTGCAGATGCTCACAGTACCCGTGGGTGCAATGGTAAGCAGAGCTATGTTACGACGCCCATATTTGGTCATCTCAGCATACAACGCAGGGTCAGCCTCACGAATGCGGCTGATGAGGGGATTTTGCTCCTCACGGCGCGCATCGTAGATGGGGAAGCAGCCTCGCTCCTTGGCCATCTGCACACTGGAAGCATAGGCGGCCAGACACAGAGTCTGCTGCACCTTGACGGCAAAGGCCGTGGCCTCATCAGTGCCATACTGCAAACCCATGGCGGCAAGCATATCGCCCTCAGCGGTGATACCAAAACCACTACGTCGGCCCTCAAGGCACTTCATCTTGATATTAAGCCACAGGTTATGCTCCACCATCTTGATCTCGTCGCTCTCGGGGTCTCCCTCAATCTTCTTGATAATCTGCTCCACCTTCTCAAGCTCCAGGTCGATAAGGTCGTCCATAAGACGCTGTCCCTTCATGACATGCTCCTTGAAGAGGTCGAAGTTGAAACGCGCCTCACGAGTGAAAGGATGCTCTACATAGGAGTAGAGGTTGATGGCCTGCAGACGGCAGCTGTCATAAGGACACAGCGGTATCTCGCCACAAGGATTGGTACTCACGGTGCGGTAGCCAAAGTCGGCATAGCAGTCAGGAATACTCTCCTTGATGATAGTGTCCCAGAAGAGAACCCCGGGTTCCGCCGAGCTCCACGCATTGGCAATAATCTTGTTCCACAACGCTCGGGCATCAACCTCTTTGGTATAGGTGGGATGAGCCGAATCAATAGGATATTGCTGCACGAAAGGTTTGCCACTGCGCACACACTGCATGAACTCGTCGGTAACCTTCACACTGACGTTGGCTCCGGTGATCTTGCCCTGCTCCAGCTTGGCATCAATAAAACTCTCAGCATCCGGATGCTTGATGCTGATGCTCAGCATCAACGCTCCTCGTCGCCCTCCTTGCGCCACCTCACGCGTAGTATTGCTATAGCGCTCCATAAAGGGCACAATACCCGTCGAGGTGAGAGCAGCATTCAACACTGGACTGCCCGTGGGGCGTATGTGGCTCAGGTCATGACCCACACCTCCTCTACGCTTCATCAGCTGCACCTGCTCCTGGTCAATCTTCATAATGCCACCATACGAGTCGCTGTTACCCTGATTGCCAATGACAAAGCAATTGCTCAAACTCACCACCTGGAAGGTGTTGCCTATACCACTCATCGGACTGCCCTGCGGCACGATATATCTGAAGTCCTTCAAGAGACCGTAGATCTCCTCCTCACTCATGGGATTCTCGTACTTCGCCTCGATGCGGGCATACTCCGCCGCCAAACGACGATGCATCATGTCGGGATTTAGCTCGTAAATACGGCCGTCGTCGCGCAAAGCATACTTGTTCATCCAGACATTGGCAGCCAACTCGTCTCCGTGGAAATACTCCACCGACGAGCGCATGATTTCTTCGGGCGAATATTCGGTGTACTCTTTATCTTTTTTCTGAGGTTCGATAGAGGAAAACAAATCGCCTTGCATGGGGTCAAATGTTAATTATTTTTCTATTTTACAATACCTTATACGGAGAAGCACAATTCACTTCCCTGTTGCTAAATTAATGATTAAAACACTTCCCGCCGCCACAACTTATCAACAACCCACGGGCTGAATCGCCGCACTCCTTTTGCTGTCAAACCTTTAGTCGGTGAATAATAAAAAAACGCCTCCTCCGTTACACCCTATAAAGTAAATAAAACCCGTCCGTTTCCCCTAATTCATTATTCCTCATGGCTATTCTCCTCCCCTTCCTCTGCGCCTGCCTCGGCATCGCCGTCGGCTTCATGATTGCATCTCGCAAACAAACCCGTCTCCAGGCATCTCTCTCCGACATGCAGGCCCAACTGGGTTCCAAAAACACCGAAGTGGAACTACTCCAGCACAGCATCACCCAGCAGAAAGAAGAAGCTGCAAAAGCACTGGCCGACTACAAAGGAGAAGTGCTTAAACGTCACAACGACGTGCTCGACGCCACGCGCCAAAGCTACGACACCCTCCTCAAAGAGCAAGAACTCCGACACCGCGAGGCAACAGCAGCTCTTGAAAAACGCTTCGACGACACCGTACGCATGGTACGCGAACAGATGGAAAACGCCACGGGCGAGATGCTGAAAAAACGACAAGAAGAGTTCACCACCACAAGCAGCCAGGGCATCGCCACCATCCTCACACCCCTCAAGGAAACCATGGAGAAAATGAAGGAGGAAATGGCAAAGAACTCCACAGCACAGACTTCCCTCAGCACTCAGATCAAGACCAACCTCGAGAATATGATTCGTCAGAGCGAGGCAGCACAGAAAAGCGCCGAAGAGCTCACACGCGCATTCAAGCACGAAACCAAGACACAAGGCAACTGGGGCGAGGTGGTACTGAGCAACCTGCTCGCAGCACAAGGGCTCACCGAGGGCAAGGACTTCGAGACACAAGCCACACTCCGCGACGCCGACGGGCATCCTCTCCTATCCACCGATGGCAACCGCATGATCCCCGACGTACTCCTCCATCTCGACGAACATCGCGATGTCATCATCGACTCCAAGGTCTCCATGACAGCCTATATCGACTACGCCAACACCGACGACGACACGCTACGACGCAACTACCTCAAAGAGCACGTCGCCAGCCTCAAACGGCACGTCGACGAACTCTCCGCCAAAAACTACACCCTCTACCAATCCAACCCCCACCTCGACTTCGTCATTATGTTCGTCCCACAAGCACCCGCACTATGGATCGCTACGGCCGAAGAACCCTCGCTGTGGCAGGATGCCATGCAGAAAAAAGTATTCATCGCCGACGAACACACTCTCTACGCCGCACTGCGCATCATACGCATCACCTGGACACACATCGACCAGGAACGCAACCACAAACGCCTCTACGAACTCGCTCAGGAAATGATAGAACGCACCGGACGATTCCTTAAAGAGTACGACAGCGTGGGCAAAAACCTGCAGGATGCCGTCGACGCCTTCGATGCCAGTAAGAAAAAACTCATGACAGGCGGAATGAGCATCTCCACCACAGCTTCCAAAATCCTCTCCCTCGGTCTCTCCAACATCAAAGCCTCCAAAAGCCGCAAAGGTGTCGACAGCATCATCCCCTCCGAATACCTCGACACTCAGACTCAAGACTCCCCCTCTGAAGCCCCCGAACTCCCTCTCGAATAATCCCTCCCTACAAAAGCCACCCACCTTCCCGGTGAACGTATAACGCTCCTGTATCCGGTGGGGGGCTGGTTGTCATATGGTTCGCCATAGAGAAGGTACTGGATGTACTGCACGTAAGTTGTGGTGATGTGGAGTATTCCGCTCCTCGCCTCTTCGGCTCGCTCGCTGGCGAAAGGTTTACCAAACCTTTCTTT
>CACZRR010000004.1 GCA_902783595.1 uncultured Bacteroidota bacterium | reverse complement strand
GGTACTCCGGGTGGGACTTGAACCCACACGCCCTTGCGGGCAAGGGATTTTAAGTCCCTCGTGTCTACCATTCCACCACCAGAGCCTGTATCTCTGATTTTGGAGACCTGAGCGGAAAACGAGACTCGAACTCGCGACCCCGACCTTGGCAAGGTCGTGCTCTACCAACTGAGCTATTTCCGCATTGTGTTCTTTACTACTTCAAAGTGCTCAAAAACGGCTGCAAAAGTACAAACATTTTTAAAACCGACAAAATTATTTTTATTATTTCGAGACAATTTTTTTGATCTCATTGAGCTTAAGGAGCGCTTCTAACGGTGTAAGTGTGTCAATATCAATGTCTAATATTTTGTCGCGTATTTCCAATAATGTGGGGTCATCAAGCTGTATAAAACTCAATTGTAACCCTTCTTTGATATCGTTTTTTTCGTCTTTTAGATCCTTTTTCTTGTTTTTTTGCCCTTTGTCATGAGGCGTTGTGGCATTTTTATCCTCAAGTATTTTGAGCATGGCATCGGCTCGGTTTACCACTTCCGGCGGCATACCGGCTAGGCGCGCTACATGGATACCAAAGCTGTGTTCACTACCTCCCTCGCAGAGTTTTCGAAGGAAGATGACACGACCGTCAATCTCCTTGACGCTGACGTGATAGTTACAAATACGTTCGTATCGATCGGCCATCTCAATAAGCTCATGGTAGTGAGTGGCAAAAAGCACCTTGGGATGTGCTATTTTGTTGTTGTGCAGGTATTCGGTGATGGCCCATGCTATAGAGATTCCGTCGTATGTGGAAGTGCCTCGACCGATCTCATCCAAAAGAATGAGGCTGCGAGGACTGATGTTGTTGAGAATACTAGCGGTCTCGTTCATCTCTACCATGAAGGTCGACTCTCCGCTGGTAATGTTGTCGCTGGCACCAACTCGGGTGAATATTTTGTCCACAATACCTATTGTGGCTTGCTGCGCGGGACAGTAGGACCCCATCTGGGCCATTAGCACAATGAGAGCCGTTTGGCGTAGTAAGGCGGATTTACCCGACATGTTGGGACCCGTGATGATGATGATTTGCTGGTCGTCGTTGTTGAGGGTGACACTGTTGCTGACATACTGTTCGCCCGGGGACATCTGTGTCTCAATGACAGGGTGTCGACCTTCGGTGATTGTCAGCTGCATGCTGTCGTCAAGTTTCGGACGACAGTAGTTACGCGCCAGCGCCACCTCGGCGAAACTCTGTAAACAATCAAGGCGTGCCACGAGCTGCGCGTCGTGTTGTATGGTTTGGATGTAATTGGTGACATCAGCAGTGAGTTGCGTGAAAAGCTGCCCCTCCAGGGCGGTAATACGCTGCTCGGCACCGAGTATCTTGTCTTCGTATTCTTTGAGCTCAGGGGTGATATAGCGCTCAGCATTGGTGAGGGTCTGCCGACGCACCCATTCGGTAGGTACCTTGTCACGATGGGTGTTGTACACCTCGAAATAGTAGCCAAAGATGTTGTTAAACCCTATCTTTAGTGATGGTATGCCGGTAGCCTCGCTTTCACGCTGCTGTAAGGAGGCGAGATAGCTCTTCCCTGAGGTAGAGAGCGATCGCAACTCATCAAGTTCGTCGTTGACGCCTTGGGCTATTACACCACCGCGTTCAACCTTGATAGGAGGGTCTTCGACGACCTCGCGCCCTATGCGATCTGCCAGTGCAGTGCAAGGATTGAAGGTGTCGGCCAGGTGACGCAGCGGATCTGCATCGCTCTGCTGACATAGCTGCTGTAATTCTCCGACAGCATTGAGAGCTCGACGGAGCTGCTGCAACTCGCGTGGGTTGATTCGCCCCACGGCAGCTTTGGTTACGAGACGCTCCAGGTCGCCAACCGCCCTGATGGGACGTTGTATGGCATGGCGAAGGTCGCCATTACGCAACAGCACATCGACCACCTGCAAGCGCTGCTCGATGGCATCGATGTCCTTAAGAGGCATGAGAATCCATCGGCGCAACAGACGTGACCCCATGGGAGTGGAAGTCTGGTCAAGGATATCCAAAAGAGTGTGCGCATTAGGATTAGGTGAAGCAACGAGTTCAAGGTTGCGAACGGTGAATTTGTCAAGCCATACATAATGCTCCTGCTCCACACGTGTCAGACGGCAGATATTACGCGTTTGATCGTGGCGTGTGTCCTGCAGATAGTACATCACAGCTCCCGCAGCGATGATGCCCATGTCTAGATCGTCAACGCCGAACCCTTTCAGCGAGGCGGTACCGAACTGCTTGCGAAGCAATTCGTTGGCAAAATCAGGGGCAAATACCCAGTCGTCAAAGGTATTGGTGTAGTACTGCTCGTTGAAGTGCTCCTGTAAAAAGCGTAACTTCTTGCGCTGTACAACTACCTCCGAGGGGTGAAAGTTGGCAAGTAGTTTGTCAATATAGGCTATGTCGCCTTGGGCAATGAAGAATTCTCCAGTGGAAACATCAAGGAAACTGATGCCATGCACATGGTCGGTGAAATGAATGCCGCAGAGAAAGTTGTTCTCCTTCACCTCCAGTGCACTGTCGTTGTAGGTGATGCCTGGGGTTACCAATTCGGTGATGCCTCGTTTGACAAGACCCTTCGCCGTCTTGGGGTCCTCAAGCTGCTCGCAGATGGCTACTCGTATTCCTGCGCGTACAAGCCGTGGTAGGTATTGGTCAATGGCGTGGTGGGGTATGCCTGCCAGATCAGTGTACTCGCCGCCACCAGCCATCTTCCGGGTCAGAGTGATGCTGAGAATCTCCGCGGCACGACGAGCGTCGTCGCCGAAGGTCTCGTAGAAGTCGCCAACGCGAAAGAGTAGCATGGCGTCGGGGAATTTCTTTTTCAACTCTGCGTGTTGACGCATCAAAGGAGACTCACTATCAGATTTTTTGGCCATCGTTATGGGAGGGGAGTTTTTACGGGATTGTACTTATTCGGCAGTGGTGGCACCGCCATGGCTACCACAGTGATCAGCAGGTAACACTAGCATCACCCAATGACAAAAAAAGCGGATGCCATGGTTGGACCCGCTTTCATGTGTGTGCATGACGCATCGCGTGAGGTTACTCCTCCGTGTTCTTCTCAATGGCAAGTTTGCCTCTGTAGTAGCCGCACTCGGGGCATACGTGATGGTACATGACTTGTGCACCGCAGTTGCTGCATGTGGTCAGCTGGGCGCTCTCCAACGCATCGTGCGTTCTTCTCTTGGCCGTACGGGTCTGTGAGAATCTGTGTTTGGGATGTGGCATATTATTATTTTTTTTATTTATTTATTTCAGTGTTTTCAAAGCTTCCCATCGAGGATCGCTAGAGGCAGTATTTTCGGCTGATGCCTCATCACTGCTTATGCGTTTCACCATGTCCGGGTCGCAGTCTCCTTCAGAGTGCGTGTGCTGCAGGGGAATACGCACGGCAACATATTCATACAACCACTGAGCTATGTCAATCTCGAAGGCCGTCTCAGGTAGCACCACCACCTCTTCGTCATCAACTACCTCACTGTCGCTGAAGCGCACACATAGGTGCTCCTCACCTTCAACGGGCAGTACCAGCGCTCCCAAGCATCGGTCGCAGTAAGTGGTTAACTTGCCACTAAGCGTAAATTTGAACATCAACATGTGCTCCATACGCTCCATACGGGCATCAATTTGCACCTCTGCACCCTCGATTTCGTCGTTTCTCCACGCCTCAAAGAACTCGTCCGTTAGGTCGAAATGATATTCATAGATACCTGATTTCAAACCACTAAAACGGATTGTGGTATCGACTTTCGGGCTCATTTTTGCACTCCTATTGAGTTTGCAAAAATACAACTTTTTTTCTTACCACGAAAAAAATCTTTCCTTTTTCTGTTTTTTGTTGTTCGCATGCGCACCCCTTCCCCGTAAATAATCTTTTTCTAACAACTCTATTACTGCACCTCTTCTTTTTTATCCCCACTAGAATTAACATAACTGATTGATTACCAATGTATGTATTGTTTAACTATCTGATTTATAATACTATATGGTACATCGCTCCAAGACCGCTCCATATCCGCTCCCAGTTCGCTCCCATCATCCCCACCCCCTTACAACACTCAAATTGATTCTTTTCAATTCCCCATCGTCAAGCCCTTAGATAAATATAATTTTGTCTAATAAAGAATTATTTGTATTTTTGCACTTTAAAACCCATCATGATGGAATTTCTTATCGGCATATTCTGTGGCTTGCTACTCTCGCTATTCTTTAGCGTCGGTCCGGCATTCTTCTCACTGATACAGAATAGTATACACCATGGGTTTCGTAAGGCGGTTTCCTTTGTCGCGGGCGTGAGTTTGAGCGACGTGACTATTGTACTACTCATTCTTACAGTCCTGCAAAACTTTGATCTGCGACTCCTTCTGCACAACGTTTTCGTCGGCGGAATAGGCGGTGTGGCAGTGGGTGTATTTGGTATACTGACTTATCGCAGCAAGGTGAGAAAAGAACATAGAAAAGAGAGTCGGCTGAAGTTCCAAGTTGCAAGCGCCACCCATCATTGGCAGCTCCTCCTCAGTGGTTTCCTCCTCAATGCTCTCAATCCGCTGATTTGGCTCTACTGGGTCTCCATCATTACCTTCCTCTCTGCTGAAATGGAATTACCAACAGCCACACGCTACATTTTCTTCCTGGGCATGTTGGTAGGTGTATTCGGAACTGATGTGCTCAAATGTCGTATGGCATCTATGCTGCAGACATGGTTCACGGCCACACGCCTTAATATCTTTAACAAAATCACTGGCATCATCCTTATTGTTTTCTCGCTTTATCTCCTCGTCTCCATGGTGCTCTATAACTGCAGCCCCAAAGTACGAGCCAAAGAGGATGCTTCGCCCTCGCGCAGCACACGTATTATTGAACGTGTACATAGTATGGCACACCGTGACGCTGCCTCGGCAAGCGACACGGTGTACTACAACGAATAGCGCTGGTTCTGTTTTCTTCTATTGCTCTCGTGCGGCGAGCAACAACTCCATCATCTTGATGGCACTCTCAGCGACGGGTGTTCCAGGACCGAACACGGCAGCTACGCCGGCATCGAAAAGGAACTGGTAGTCCTGCGGAGGTATGACACCACCCGCTACAACCATGATGTCCTCGCGCCCTAGTTTGGCGAGTTCTTCAATCAGTTGTGGCAACAACGTCTTGTGACCTGCAGCCAGCGAACTGGCACCGACAATGTGCACATCGTTTTCCACGGCTTGCTTGGCAGCCTCCGCGGGAGTTTGGAAAAGAGGTCCCATATCCACGTCGAAGCCAAGGTCTGCATAGCCGGTGGCTACCACCTTGGCACCACGGTCGTGGCCATCTTGACCCATCTTGGCTACCATAATACGGGGTCGACGCCCTTCAAGTTTGGCAAATTCGTCGGTCATCTGTTGGGCGACCTTGAAACGGTCGTTGTCTTTGGTCTGCGAACTATACACGTTGCTGATAAGGTTGATTTTGGCTTTGTAACGTCCGAATACCTTCTCCAAGGCATAGCTGATTTCACCAAGCGAGGCACGCTTGCGGGCTGCGTCAATCGAGAGCTCCAACAGGTTGCCCTCACCGGTCTCGGCGCAACGGGTTAGGGCGTTGAGAGCGGCTTCGACGGCTGCACTATCACGCTCTGCGCGCAATTTCTTCAAACGCTCTATCTGTGCATTGCGCACAGCGGTATTGTCAATCTCAAGAGTCTCGATGGGGTCCTCGTGGTCCAAACGGTATTTGTTGATACCCACAATGGTGTCAATATTACTGTCAATGCGACCTTGCTTGCGTGCCGAGGCCTCCTCGATACGCATCTTCGGAACACCACTCTCTATAGCTTTCGCCATACCACCGAGTTGCTCCACCTCCTGAATGTGTGCCCAGGCTTTGTGCGCAATCTCGTGTGTGAGGGTCTCCACATAGTAACTGCCGGCCCACGGGTCTACAACGCGGCAGATACCGGTCTCTTCCTGCAGGTAGATCTGCGTGTTACGCGCAATACGAGCACTGAAGTCGGTGGGCAACGCAATAGCTTCGTCGAGAGCGTTGGTATGCAAACTTTGTGTGTGACCTAATGCGGCTCCCATGGCCTCGATGCAGGTACGTGCCACATTGTTGAAGGGGTCTTGTTCTGTGAGGCTCCAGCCGCTGGTCTGACTGTGCGTACGCAAGGCCAAACTCTTGGGATTCTTGGGATTGAACTGATTCACAATCTTTGCCCACAGCATTCGTGCAGCACGCATCTTCGCAATCTCCATAAAATGGTTCATGCCCACACCCCAGAAGAAACTCAAGCGCGGCGCAAAATCGTCAACACTCATCCCTGCCTTCACGCCGGCGCGCAGATACTCTAAACCGTCGGCTAGCGTATATGCCAACTCGATATCGGCAGTAGCACCAGCCTCCTGCATATGGTAACCCGAGATGCTGATGCTGTTGAACTTTGGCATATGCTTCGAGGTGTACTCGAAGATGTCAGCAATGATCTTCATGCTCGGAAGGGGAGGGTAGATGTAGGTATTACGCACCATGAACTCTTTCAATATGTCGTTCTGAATGGTGCCCTGCAACTGCTCCTGCGGCACTCCCTGCTCCTCGGCGGCAATGATGTAGAACGATAGAATGGGCAACACGGCACCATTCATGGTCATCGAAACACTCATCTTGCCAAGGTCAATCTGATCAAACAAAATCTTCATGTCGAGAATGCTGTCAATGGCCACACCAGCTTTACCGACATCACCCACCACGCGCTCATGGTCCGAATCGTAGCCACGATGCGTGGCTAGGTCGAAGGCACAACTCAGACCCTTTTGACCGGCGGCAATATTGCGGCGATAGAAAGCGTTACTCTCTTCAGCAGTGGAAAAACCGGCATATTGGCGGATGGTCCACGGACGCATCACATACATCGTCGAGTATGGTCCGCGAAGGAATGGCGCAATACCGGCAGCATAGTTCAAATGCTCCATGCCCTCAAGATCTTTCTTGCCATAAGCAGGCTTTACGTCAATCTGCTCTGGCGTCCTCCAACTTTTCTCAATATGGTTCGCTTCCTCCCATTGGGCAAAAGATTGGTTTTTTTCTGCCGAACGAAAATCGACTTTTGTAAAATCGGGTCTCATTATCAATATATTATATTGTTGCTCTATTGTTTGTCCAAATGCAAATATAATAAATTATTATTATACGCAACAAATAACAATCTTCTTCTCCTCTTTCAAACCGTTGCAATATAGTGGTTCACTGGCCCAAAATCATAACCATCAACCACAATGCGTCCTTTTGTGCTACGCCCGAGGAAGCAGCAGTTGAGTCTTGCCTCGTCCATCTTGAGTAGGAAGGCATCGTCATGGGCTTCGTCAACGGCAGCAAGATAGCGTCCCATCTCCTCACCGAAGAGGAAGGCATCAAGGCGCACCTCTCGCGGCACCAGAATATCAAATCCCAGCCCTCCCCCTCCACAGACAGTGAAGCGCAATAGCGAACAGAATAACCCTCCCTGCGACACAACAGCATCGTTGGCCACTAGACCTCCGCTTTTCAACGCCATGAGTATCATCTCAATATAGGCACAATCCTCTTCGTGTCCACCGGATCCCATGGCTGACTTCACCAAATGTAGACACCGACGAGCATACTCCGAGTCGACAAACTCAGAGCTGACATTTCCCACCATATATAGTAGTATTCCGCTACCAAAGTGTGCCGGGCCCGAAGGCACGGTAAGATGTCGCGTAAGGGTTTTCGCCACCTCAATGCATTCCTTCACCTTGGGCTCCCGGATGCTTTTATGGTCAGCGCTGCCGCCATAGAGGTATTCGTCGCGTTGCACTGCATGATGCTGGCCCCGTAGCCATCCATAGAGGCTCTGCTGCTTGCCGTTACTCTCCCACATGGCCAGCAACGTAGACAACTCGTCAAGAGTAGGTTGGCGACCAACAATGTCGAGGATCTCGTCGTAAGCTTGCCGCGAGATCCCCATGGCCTCCACCTGATCGTAGTCAATCGCATTGTCACTCATGATACCAAGGCTTCTAGAAGAGCTGTACAACCTTCTTCAATGTCGCGATAGGCAATGTCGAAACGACGCGTATACCATGGATCGGCCACCTCTCGCCCCCCACCAGCATAGTCCAGTAGTAGACTCACTTTTCTCGCAGGATCGCCGTCGAATAGGCGAAGCATATTGCGCCTGTTCTCTTCGTCCATACCGACGATATAATCCCACTCCTCATAGTCCTCCCGTGTGAGTAGTCGTGCACGTTTTCCTTCGCAGCCAATGCTATGCTTCGACAGTACCTCCCTCGCAGGGCCATAGACACAGTTGCCTAACTCGTCGCGGCTCGTCGCCGCCGAGGCAATCACAAAAGACTCAGAAAGCCCCTCCCGCGCAACAAGATCTTTCATCACAAACTCCGCCATAGGACTTCGACAGATATTCCCATGGCATACAAAAAGTATCTTAGTACTCATCGCTTTTTTTTAGAATCCATTACAAAATGCAAAAATACAACAATCCTTCGATCCTGCAAAAATAATTCGCCAGTAAAATGTCTGACGGAGGCGCAAAGAAAAAAGCAGCGTGCCATCAGGCACACCGCTTTCTCTATCCAATATCCGTATCGCCAAAGAGCAACGACTAGCGTCTCTTCTCTTTGATACGGGCTTTCTTACCGGTGAGATTACGCAGGTAGAAGATGCGAGCGCGGCGCACAGCACCACGTTTGTTAACATCAATCTGCTCAATGAACGGGCTGGCAAAGGGGAAGATCCTCTCCACACCAACACCGTTGGTAATCTTACGGACAGTAAAGGTCTCAGTGGCTCCACTTCCACTACGCTGCAACACAACGCCCTGGAAGTTCTGGATTCTCTCTTTATTACCTTCTTTAATCTTGTAATGAACAGTGATGGTATCGCCTGCCTTGAACTCGGGGAACTCCTTGCGCTCGACCAAATTCTCTACATATTGCATTAATTCAGTTTTTCCCATGACAAATAGAATTTTATAGGTTAATAACTACTTTACCATCTTCACAACAGCGGCGAAGGCCTCGGGATTGTTCATAGCGAGGTCGGCAAGCACCTTGCGGTTGAGCTCGATGTTGTTCTTATGAAGGTTACCCATAAAAACGGAGTACGAGATACCGTTGATGCGGCAACCAGCATTGATACGGTTAATCCACAGCGAACGGAATTCGCGCTTCTTGTTCTTTCTGTCGCGGTAGGCGTAGGTCTGACCTTTCTCCCACTTGTTCTTGGCAACGGTCCATACGTTTTTACCTCTGCCCCAATAACCTTTGGTGCGATTGAGGATTTTTTTTCTGCGTGCCCTGGAGGCTACGGCATTGACTGATCTTGGCATAGATGTTTAATTTTTTTTCGTTCAGGCGGTAATGCGGTGCTTTGCTTTTTTACCGTTTACACTTGTAGGCGCTGAACAATGGTTAATAACTCCGTTTACTTTTAAGCAAGCAACATTCTTTTCACGCGGGGCTCGTCATCACGGCTCACCAGAGCAGTATGGTCGAGGTTACGTTTCTGTGTCGTCTCCTTTTTGGTCAGGATGTGACTGTGGTAAGCATGCTTGCGTTTGATTTTGCCGGTGCCGGTGAAGGTGAAACGCTTCTTG
>CACZRR010000003.1 GCA_902783595.1 uncultured Bacteroidota bacterium | reverse complement strand
ACCATGATCTTCGTCAACAACGGTATCTACGGTATGACCGGTGGCCAGATGGCCCCCACCACCCTCGTCGGCATGCGCAGCGCCACCACTCCTTACGGCCGCCGCGTCGACCTCAACGGTTATCCCCTCCGCATGACGGAACTCCTCTCCACCCTGCCCGGCACCTACTACGTGACCCGTCAGAGCGTGCAGAACCCTGCTGCCGTGCGCAAGGCTAAAGCCGCTATCCGCAAAGCCTTCGAGAACCAGAAACTGAAGAAAGGCCTCAGCTTCGTGGAGATCCTTTCCAACTGCAACAGCGGCTGGAAGATGACCCCCGTGGCCGCCAACAAGTGGATGGAAGACAACATGATGCCTAACTATCCTATCGGCGACATCAAAGTCGACGGTAAGATTGTGGAGGGTATCGACGCCAACCGTCTCGTTCTGGATCACCCGCTGACCGTTATGCAGTAAATAGAGTATCCTAGGCTTTCCTAGGTGATCCTAGGATATCCTAGAATTGTCAACAACAAAAAAACAGAAGAAAATGACTGAAGAAATCATTATAGCCGGTTTCGGTGGACAGGGTGTCCTCTCGATGGGTAAGATTCTCGCCTACTCCGGAGTTATGCAGGACAAAGAGGTCAGCTGGATGCCCAGCTACGGCCCTGAGATGCGTGGCGGTACCGCCAACGTTTCCGTCATCATCAGCGACGAGCGTATCAGCTCGCCCATTATCAACCAGTTCGACACTGCCATCGTGCTCAACCAGCAGTCGTTGGATAAGTTCGAGAGCGCTGTGAAGCCTGGCGGTTACCTCATCTATGACCCCAACGGCATCACCCACGAGCCCACCCGCAAGGACATCAACATCTACAAGATTGCCGCTACTGCCAAAGCACAGGAGCTCGGTATCAGCAAGGTGTTTAACATGGTGGTCCTCGGTGGCTTCTTGAAGCTGAAACCCATCGTCGACAAGCAGTACATCCACGAGGGTCTGGAGCACTCGCTGCCCCAGCGCCACTGGAACCTCATTCCTCAGAATGAGGAGGCTATCGAGATCGGTAAGAGCATCATTGAGCCCGTCCAGGTGCTCTAATCTCGGTTGATTGTAGCAGGCAGAGAACAATAATCTGCTGTTACAGATATCAATGCAACAGGCCGGAAGTTTCGAAAGAGACTTCCGGCTTTTGTCTTTTTTTGAGTGGATTTTGGGGGAGGAAGATGCGACAAGATGGGAGCGAGATGGGAGCGGGTATGGAGCGGTCTTGGAGCGAGGTGTATGGGTGCGCTGAAAATCAGACGATTGTAAAATCTTAAAAATTTGTTAATATTTCGCTTGTGTAGCGACGGTTTTGGGTTTGTTGAGATGTTGAAAAACGGGTGTTGCCGGAGGAATGGGGAGTGACGTGCGGACTATGGGGTTGGCGTTTCGACGTTATGTTGTGTGTTGATTATTATTAATACATTAGTGTATTTTTCATTTTTTTTGTATTTTTGCATTTTGGAAATGAACCTAAAACAGTATTGATATGAAAAGGATACTTCTTCTTCTCCTTGCTGTGCTGCTGGTACAGCCGGTTTTCGGCCAGGACGGCAAGACATTGAAACGCAAGGTTGCCATAGGCCGTTTCACCAATGAGACCCAATATGCCAAAGGTCTCTTCTACGACCGTGACAATGACCCCATGCGCAAGCAGGCTCTTGATCTTCTCTCCGCCAAGTTGGCCTCCAGTGGAAAATTTCTACTTCTCGAACGTGATGGCCTTGAAGAGCTCGTAGCAGAGGCTGGTGAGGGGATGCAGAAGATTGGCGCCGACTATATCATCCTGGGTTCAATCACCAAGTTCGGAAGAAAAGTGGAAGGAGACCAGCGCATCTTCTCGCAGACCAAGACGCAGACCGTAGAGGCTGGTGTTAGTATCAGGTTGGTGGATGTGTCGTCTGGTCTCATTATCTATTCCGATGAGGCATCGGGATATGCAGAGACTTCTGCCAAGACCACCCTTGGTATTGGCGGGACAGCGGGATACGACGCTACTCTCAGCGATAAAGCTATCTCGGCGGCACTCTCGCAGCTTGTGGAGAATATCATCAACAAATGCATGGACAAACCATGGCGAGGCTATCTTCTCGCCATTGATGACGGCAACTATGTGATAGGCGGCGGGGCCTCGCAGGGTATCGCAGCCGGCGACACTTTCGGACTATACAAGAAGGGCAAGGTCGTTACCAATCCCCAGACGGGCATCAAGATTGAGCTGCCTGGCAAGCGAATAGGTTCCCTTACCGTTCTTGCTACCATGGGTGATACCCCTGAGACCGAAATTTCCCTTTGCTCCTACGAAGGCGAAAGTGTTGATATGAACGACTTGTTGAACTATTATCTGATGGAAAAATGAAACGTATAGCCACTTTGTTTGTCGCTGCTATAGTGCTTACCCTTGCTTCTTGCAATGTCGGCGTGCACTCTGTCAGCAGTGGTAAGGCCGACGAGGCTGCGCTGCTTTTTATGGCGCCCGAACGATACAATATTGCTGTCACTATTGACGGCACCACCTATGCTCTTGAAACGGTGAAGAAAAAAGCATACCGTGCGGCTCGTGACATCAAGCGTAGCGCCACACAGCAGGTGGTGGTCTCTCCTGGTCGGCACAGTGTCCAAGTGACACGTGACGGCAAGGAGGTCTACACGAAAGAGATTTTTGTCTCTGCTGCGGAACAAAAGGTGATTGAACTATGAAGCATCTACGCCTTCTCCTCGTCGCCATTGCTTTTTGCTTAACGTCGTGCACCACTACGCAGAGCCTCTACTATTGGGGTGGTACCAGTGGCGATGCCACAAAGTACGAAGCGTTGGCCTATAGGAACTACGATGCGCAGAGTCCAGAAAGTATTTGCGAGTTGGTGTGTCTCTATGAGGATATGGTGACGCATCCCGGCGGCACTCGCAAGGTGGTGCCACCCGGTATCTGTGCCGAGTACGGCTACCTGTTGCTGCAGCCATCCACGGTGGAAGCATTTGATAAGCATGCCACCAAAAAGCAACGCAAAATGATGGCGTCGGTGGATTTTGCGCAACGTGGTGCTGAGATGCTCCGCAAGGAGATGGAACTCTATCCAGAGTCGGTGAAGTTTATTGAACCCCTCCTCAAACGCCTACAGAAATGAAAAAGACGCTCTTCCTGCTTCTTGCTGCTGTTCTGCTGACCTCTTGTATGGGTCCCTCGTTCACGCGCCAAAGTCAGTATCCTAAGCTTTATGACGAGAAGCCTACCACCATTCTCGTTATGCCTCCTATCAACAATACCACCAACGTGGAGGCTAAAGATTTGCTGTATACCTCCATCAGTCATCCTCTCATTGAGGCCGGCTATTATGTTGTGTCGCCCCATTTGGCTATGGAGATGCTCAAGGCGGAAAGCGCCTACGATGCTGAATTGCTTATCGACCGTGATGCAGCGGTATTCGCGCGCATATTTGGTGCTGATGCCGTGGTGTTCTCTGTCATTGATGTGTGGAGGAAGAAAGGTTTTGGCATAGAGACAAAAATTAAGTACATTGTCAAATCAACCGCCACCAACGATATTCTTTTTGAGCGCACCTGTGACCTATACCTTGATCTGGGGTCAAACAACAACAGTACCAACTCGCTCCTCGGCGCCCTCGTTGATTTGGCCGCGTCGGCGATAGCTACCGCCACCACCGACCATATTGTGGCGGCACGCAAGTGCAACCGCTACATCTTCTCTGACATTCCTCGAGGCAGGTATAGCCCGCAGCACCTGCTTGACCAGCAGACCTCTGCTTCGGCCCGCGACGCTGCCGTTACAGTGAAATAAATTTATTTAATCCATAAGCAATATGCCTTTCAAGAAAAACATGATTCTGGGTGGAGCCATAGTGCTTGCCTCCCTTGTGTTGGGTATCTTTATGGTTTGCACTGTGAAGACCTTTAAATCCTATGACGATACCGTGCTTGTTCGGGGTCTTTGTGAGAAAGAGGTGCCCGCCGACCGTGCTGTGCTACGTGTTAATTTTAGCAACCAAGATAACGAGCTCACCAGTCTTCGTGCTACCATGGAACGTAGTGAGCAGGCTGTCATTGCCCTGCTAAAGAAAGCTGGCTTTGCCGATGAGGAAATCAAATATACCTCGGCACACTTCAATGACCGTTACGACGGCTATTACACCAACAATGTGCGTTTCCGCTATAACGCCAACCAGACCATCAATGTCTTTACCGACAAGATGGATGTTGTGGGCCAGTTGGCCAAAACCATTGATGGAGAATTGCTGAAGCTTGACATTATAAGCAATAGTTATGCCTCTTATGAGTACCATGGCCTCAACGACATCAAGCCGGCTATGATTGCCGAGAGTTTAGGTAATGCACGTTCTGCCGCCGACGAGTTTGCCAAGAACAGCCATAGCACGATAGGTAAAATGCGTACTGCTTCGCAGGGCTATTTTGAGGTTGACGATCTCGATGAGAATACACCTCAGATCAAGAAGGTACGTGTGGTGACTACAGTGGAGTATTACCTCAAATAATCCGCTCTTTTTTTACACAGGGGTACTTGACCTGCCAATGCGCCGGCCTCATCATGGAGGAAACCCCCTTTAACAAAACAAGACATGACAAAAAAAGACGCTCTTATCATCTATTCTGGTGGGCTTGACTCGACGGTGCTTCTCTATGACCGAAGAGATACCATAGCCCTTGCCGTCACTTTTGACTATGGAAGCAATCATGCCATCCACGAGAAGCGGTGTGCTGCATACCACTGCCAGCTGTTAGGGATTGAACATCTTGTGATTGACCTTGATTTCTTTCGCGTCAATATGCCCTCGTCGCTCACTAGCGGTGCCGATGCTGTGCCAGAAGGGCGCTATGATGACAGCAATATGCGCTCCACGGTAGTGCCTTTCCGCAATGGCATCATGCTTTCCATAGCGTGTGGTATTGCAGAAAGCCGAGGTTTGCACGAGGTACTCATGGCCAACCATAGTGGCGATCATGCTATCTACCCTGACTGCCGTCCTCAGTTTGTGGACGCAATGAGTAAGGCTATGCAGGCCGGCACCTACGAAGGCGTCAGCCTTGTAGCCCCCTATACTGATTTTTCCAAGACAGAAATTGTGAGGCGCGGTGCATCATTGGGTGTGGATTTCAGTCACACCTATTCGTGCTACAAAGGAGCTGAGCATCACTGCGGCCGTTGTGGTACCTGCACGGAACGCAGGGAGGCTTTTTCTGAGGCCGGCGTTGACGACCCCACAATCTACAATGAAGACTGATATGTATTACGTAAGAAAGACATTTGAGGTTGCCGGGGCACATCGCTTGGAACTCGACTATCCCAGTAAATGTACACAATTGCATGGGCACAACTGGCAGATCACTATTTACTGCAAGGCCCGGGATCTGAATCATAATGGGATGGTGGTAGACTTTGCAGATATAAAACATCGCGTCGCCGACAGGCTGGATCATCAGGTAGTGAACGACGTGATAGGATGCAATCCCACTGCCGAGAATATGGCGCGTTGGTGTTGCCAGCAGGTTCCTGGCTGCTATCGTGTTGATGTGCAGGAAACGGCAGGCAACGTGGCGACATACGAGGTCGACGAATGAGAGTTAACGAGATATTCTATTCGCTCCAAGGCGAGGGATGCCATAGCGGTACCCCTGCTGTTTTCGTGCGCTTCAGTGGCTGCAATCTGCAGTGCCCCTTTTGCGATACGCGACACCAAGACGGAAAGGAGATGAGTGTGGAGGCAATAGTCGGTGCCATAGCTCAGTGGCCTGCCAAGATGGTGGTGATGACGGGCGGGGAACCCTTACGGCAACTCACAGAGGAACTGGTGCATGAGTTACACCAACGCCACTACTATGTGGCCGTGGAGACTAACGGTACTATGCCTCTTGTCGAAGGCATAGATTGGGTCACTCTCTCCCCGAAAGACCTATGGCTGGGCAGCGCGGCTCGTCCTGTGCTGGAATGGGCAGATGAGCTTAAGGTGCTCTATGATGGCACGTGTGATCCTGCCCGATATGACAAAATAAGGACCGACAACCGGCTGCTGCAGCCGATGGACACAGGTGATCCTGTTCGCAATGCCGCTATCAGGGAAGAGACGGTGCGCTATTGTCTGGATCATCCTCAGTGGTCCCTATCGTTACAGATACACAAAATACTACAGATACCATGAGCAATCGTGAACAAGACCACCTGCAATCGTTGGGTCGCAAAGCGGAGATACCGCAGACTTATGCTCCCGAAGTGCTTGAGACATTCGAGAACCGCCACCCCGATCGCGACTACTGGGTGCAGTTCAACTGCCCCGAGTTCACTTCTTTATGCCCCATTACAGGGCAGCCTGATTTTGCCGAGATAAAGATCCTCTACATCCCCGATGTCAAGATGGTAGAAAGCAAGAGCCTTAAGTTGTATCTTTTCTCTTTCCGCAACCACGGCGACTTTCATGAGGACTGTGTGAACATTATTCTCGAAGACTTGGTGCATCTTATGGATCCCCGCTATATCGAGGTGGTGGGGCTCTTTGTGCCGCGAGGAGGCATCAGCATACACCCCTATGCCAACTATGGTCGTCCCGGTACTCGTTACGAAGTGCTTGCCCAGCAGCGTATGGACAACTACGCTGGCTCAAGATAACCTACAAATCTCCAGACAAGGTGAAACAGATACTCCTCATCAACGATGTTGTCGGACACAGCCATGTGGGGATGGTGGCCATGTGGCCCATCCTTACCTACTATGGTCACGCTGTCTATAATTTGCCTACTGCTTTGGTAAGCAATAATTTCGATTATGGTGACTACTCCGTCATGGAGACTACCGCCTATATGAGGGATACCTTACCCGTATGGCAGCGTCTTCATTTCGCTTTCGATGCTGTCTGCACAGGTTATATGTTCAGTGATGAGCAGGCGCGTCTCGTCGCTGATTACTCACGCAGTCTTGCTGCCAGCGGCACCGCCCTCTTTGTCGACCCAGTGATGGCTGACAGCGGTAGCCTCTACCATGGGCTCGACGCGCACCATATTGACCTTATGCGCGATATGGTCTCTGTGGCCGACCTCACTTTCCCGAACTATACCGAGGCCTGCCTTCTTACCGATACGCCCTTCCGGCAGGAGGGCATGACGTGGGAACAAGCGGTTGTACTGATGGACAAAATGGCCGACCTTGGAGCTAAAGCCGTGGTAGTCACTAGTGCTAAAGTCGATGGACAGCCCTGTGTTATAGGACGACGTAGCAGTACACCTATCAAGGGTATTGTGCAGGATTTCGAAGAGGGGCGCTATTTCCGCCTTGACTACGATGAGATACCCATTGCGTTTCCAGGCACCGGTGATATTTTTTCTTCAGTGCTGATAGGCCATTTGATGAGCGGCGAAACGCTTAAGGATAGCACGTTGTCGGCAATGGCTGTCGTGCGCCGCCTCATCGACCATAACCGCAATCAGGACGATATCCGTCTCGGTATCCCCATAGAGCAGTGTCTTCACTTGCTCTGATTCATTTTACTTTCCTATGATATAGGGTGAAATGCTCCTTGACTTTCTCCAGAAATGGACTTAGAACATGAGGTGTGCGTCCGTGGTAGTCGTCGGTGATGATGCACAGTCTTTTGCGTGACCTCGAAAGGGCTACAAATAGGCGACGAGCATCCTCCATGATTTGTTTCTCTGTCCAACTGCGCTGACCGGGGTATATCCCGTCGATGGCGTGATATACAACTACGGTGTCGAACTCCAAACCCTTGGCTTTATGTACGGTTGATATGATATAGCGTTCCTCGAGGCTTCCGCCACAGATATCTGCCTCCTTGCAGGTACTGAAATCGGTGACGTAACGTTCCAGTTGTTGCCGCAGGGTGGGGTAGAGGTCGGCGCGTATCATATCGCTCTCCAGATAGTGCACTACGTGGTGCCACTTGGCTACTTTCTCTGCTAGGCCTGCCGATGTTAATGTATTGTAAACGTGTTGCAGCTCGTCCACCACGCCCCAATGTTTTTCGCGAGCGCCGAGGCCGTGCAGGTACACTTCTCCATAGTTTTTTCGGAACCGCTCTATTTGCCTTTGGTGGGAGGAGAGAAATAGCTGTTGGTCGCCAATCTTCTGTCGTGCAACACCATGACAGTAGTTTAGCAGCGACAGCGTGGCCATGATGTCGTCATCGGCCTGGTGGCTATTCTGTCCTTCGAGGTGTAGCGTGTCGAGCAGATGCCCCAGTTTGTAGTTTCGCAGGCGTGGGCGTACCAGGCGTATGAATTTCAGCGTATCGTAGTAGTGGGGACAGAGCGTTTCGAGGTTTATGTTGGGACAGCTGCGTTGTAGGTTGTGTAGTAATATTTGGTAGTCGTAATTCACGTTGTGCCCCACGAGCGTCTTTCCCTCGCAGTATTTCATGAAGCGTTGCAGTCCTTCTGCGCGTTTCACACGGTGACTTTCGCGGTAGATACGCAACATGGGGTTCTCGTGGCCACCCACCGTAGCTGGCAGCTCGCGTTCGCTTTCGAGTATGATGTTGAAGGGCTTACCCACCACGCGACCCTGTCGCACGCATATGGCAGCTATCTGGATGATATCGTCGTGGTAGATGTCGAGGCCTGTGGTCTCCGTATCGAAGATGACCAACTCTTCGGTGTCGTAGGCTTGCACAAAAGCTTCGAGATAGGAGCTGTTGTCGTAGAGTAGCAGATCGCTTGGCAGCAGTGCTATGCGTCGCATTTCGCGCATCAGGCTTCGGGCCGTTGAGTAGCTTTCGCTGACTTTAAGACCCCATAGCAGCCGTGCCCATGCGATGAATACCATTTCGTCGTTTAGTACACTTAGGTGTGCTGTTAGCAGCCTCATTGTGGGCAGCGAGAAAAGGTCTGTGCCGCTTATCTTGAAATGTGCTATTCCGAGGGCTGACATGGCGTCACCTACCTCGTCGGCCTCGCGGTTGGTGCTGACGAGGATTGCGATACGGCCCTCGCTGTCGATAGAGCCATAGCGTTGCGCCAGGCGTGCGGCATAGTAGCTTTCCAGTTGTGCGTCGCCGGTATTGAAGATGCACAGGTCTTCGGGGGCATGAGGAGGGTTGTTGTCTGTTGTGGGTAGCAGGCCGCGTGCGATGCCGAGGTTTCGCACCGCGTAGTCGTTCTGTAGGTCGAGGAGGTAGCGGGGTGAGCGGTAGTTGGTGTGCAGGTGGTGTATGTTGCCTTTGCAGCGTTGTTTCAGCGCTTCAAGGGTCTCCAGTTTTGCTCCGATGAAGGAGAAGATGGCCTGTTGCTCGTCGCCGAGATATACGATGGTGGCATTGTCGTCGGCAAGTAGATCGACTAATGCGAACTGCAGCGCGTTGAGGTCCTGCACCTCGTCGACCTCTATCCAACGGTATTTGGACATTTGTTGTTCTGTGCCTTCATTGTCCATCAGATACTTGTGGGCCATGATTAGCAGGTCATCATAGTCGAGGAGATCGTTTTCTTCCTTGTAATGCTCGTAGGAGCGTGCCATGAGCATCATATTGGCCGCTGGCAGTTCATGCAGCACGCTATGGCGTTCCATCAGTGTTTCTATCTCCTCGTATATGGAGGCTATCTGATCATCATTGAAAGGAAGCCCTAACACATCGCAGAGTTTGGCGACGCCGCCGACATGAAAGAGTTCGTTGTGCAGCACCACATCACCGCGCACACCTGTCGCCATTTGGCGAAGACCATGCTGGAAGCGAATCAGCTCATTGGTTCGGCATGTGATATTCAGTCGTTTGCTGAGCTCTTCCTGGATGATATTCTCCACATCGCTCTCGTCGATGATGGCGCTGTTGTGGTTCACCACACCTTTGTTGAAGAGCATCTGCGAGCAGTAGCGGTGAATGTTGCCCACGAAGAGGTCGTCAGGTACGGGATTTCCTGTGCGGTCGGTGATGCGTTGAGCCATTCCTTTGGCTGCGCGGTTGGTGAAGGTGAGACACAGCATGTCGCCGTATTCTACCCCCTGTTCGTGGGCGTGCACCACGCGCTCGGTGAGGATGTCTGTTTTTCCGCATCCTGGCGGCGCTAGCACCAGGTGGCGTCCACCGCAAATCTCAATGGCTTCCTGCTGCCACGGGTCGAAATGCCGCTCCATAGTCAGTATTTTTTTCGACCAACTGTTTAATCTTCTTTTAGCAGGCGGCGGATATCATCGATTTTCTTTTCCAACTCGCTGAGTTGTGCTTTTACGTCGTCGTTGTTGTCGGCGGCCATGGCGTCGACGAAGATGGAGTTGATAAGTGACATACCTATGATGCCGCCGCCGATGAGCAGTAGGCAGAAGTAGGTGCGCACCACATGGAGCCATACCGGCGCCATGCCGCCTGCCACAGCGTTGGGGATTTCGTACCATCCCTCAATGGTGAAGAGACGGAACATGGAATAGATGCCATCAAGGGGTGAAGCAAAGTATTCTGGGGCGCGACTGGCAAAGAGTGCGCTATTGAACATGGCCACCACGATGATGATGACGAGATAGCCCAGCAGGAACGCTGCCGACTGGCGCATGGCTAGGCGAAATCCCGCCCAGATGGCAGTGATATTTGGGAAGCGGTGAGCCATGCGGAAGAGTTTGAAGACGCGAAGTGCGCGGAAGACGATAATGGCGCCGTAGTCACCACTGGCGGGCAGGAAATAGGATACTATGGCTGGCAACGAGAGCAGCGTCACCACGCCGTCAAGGACATTCCATCCGTCGTGCCAATAGGCGCGTAGTCCCATTTGGCGGTGTTTGACGGCCATCTCGACCACGAAGAGTAGGGTGCATAGGATGTCCGCCCAGTCAAGCAGAGGATAGTGCAGGCCGCTCTGCTGCAGGAAGATGACTCCCACGTTGAACAATACGATGCTCAACATGGATTTCTCGTTGAGGATGAGGCTTTTGGCTTTCATGGTGGATTGACGTTGTAAATGTTTTATTTATATCTTTTCTCCGTTGAGCGTGGCACTGACCATCTCGTCCTGCACATAGACGAGTTTGAGGGAGAAGAAGGGTTGCTGTTCGTCGAGGAGGAGGCGGAGAAATATTTTGTCGCCCTCCCAGAGGGTGAGGGAGGTGTCGTTTGTGTTAGGGAGGAGCGGCAGGTCGGCCTTGCGGATCCATGCGAGGGTTCCTTCGTCGTCGATGCTCATATCGGGATCGCCGCTCCATGCTGTGGCGGTAAAGAGGTGCATGTACTCGTTCGGCCAGGTGTCGGAGATGAAGGTGACGATGCCGCGATAGTGCCACTGGGTGATAGTCAGCCCTGTCTCCTCTCGCACCTCTCGCAGCATGCACTCGTCGGGACTTTCGTCGGCTTCGCATTTGCCGCCCACACCGATCCACTTGCCGTGGCTTGCATCGTGCTCTTTCTTTGTGCGGTGCAGCATGAGGTAGCTGTCGCCGTTGTCAATATAGCAGAGGGTTGTCTGTTTCATGATTAAGTAACAGTGGGTCCGATTGATTGACAAAAAAAGAAGCTAAATTGCTTTACTTCGCAACTTAGCTAATTGTTACGTGTTTACTCAGTAATTATGTTACTCAGTAACACAAGATGCTTTGAAGGAATTAGTCCTCAGCGTTGATAATGGCTTTGTGGACGGCGTTCCATCCGGCGGCGGTGATACCCCAATTGTTGGTGGAGTTCTTGTTGCCATTGATACGCACTTTTCTTCTCTTCACTTTTTTGTTAGCATTGATTCCCATGGTGTATACTTTTTATTGTTTATTTTCCTGATTGTCAATCTGTAATCGGCATATTGCCGAAAACAAACGTGGTGCAAAGATACGAAAAAACTGGAAACGGAAAGTTAAAAACTTGAAAAAATGTTTAAAAACGTCCCGATGCGCCCCCTCCGCCAAATCCACCGCCGCCGAAGCCGCCGAAACTGCCACCGCCGAAGCTCCCACCGCCAAAATTGTTGCCGCGGCCACCGCCAAATCCGGGGAAGAAGAAGATGCCGCCGTTGTGGCCGCCACCTCCTTTCCCTCCTTTATTGTTAAATTCATCGGGGTGTTTCTTCGCATAGCGCCAAATGAGGAAGAGCCCTATGGCTATGATGCCGAGGAATGCCGCGAGGCCCCATAGGGGTGCTGCATTACTTTTTTTGCGGTATTGGGCGTAGCTGTATTCCCCTGCCAGTACCGGTTCGATAATGTCAAGTGCTGCGACGATGGCGCTATGGTAGTTGCCCTGCCGTAGTGGAGGTAGCATGGCTTCATCGATGATGCGTTTGCAGAAGATGTCGGGCAGAACACCTTCCACCCCATAACCTGTGGCTATGGCTACGGCACCAAAGTTCTCATCGGCGCTCTTGCTCTTGAGGAGGATCACTACGCCGTTGTCGAACTCCTTCTGTCCCACGCCCCAGGTCTGTCCAATGCGCTGTGCCACGGCGTTTTCATCATCACCGCCGAGAGTGGGGGTGATAATCACGAGGATTTGGTTGGAGGTGCTATCGCTGAAGGCAACGAGGCGTTGCTCCAAAGAATGAACCTGCTGCGGTGACAGGATGGATGCGTAGTCGTTGACCAGCTTGTTGCTTTTGGGGGGCAACCAACCATTCTGTGCCGATGTTCCCACCCATAGCAGGGAAAACAACAGGAGGGACAATAAGCGTTTTGGTTTCAAGGCTTAGAAATTAAACTCCACGTTCACCGGTTCTGCCGCCTCGGTGGGTGCGGTGAAATAACCTTTCTTCTCGAAGCCCAGCATGCCGGCTATGAGGCTTGTGGGGAAGCGACGCAGACGTGTGTTGTAGGCTTGCACGGCTTCGTTGAATTTGCCGCGTTCCACGGTGATGCGGTTTTCGGTTCCTTCGAGTTGTGTCTGCAGATCGCGGAATCCTTGCGTGGCAGTGAGCTCGGGGTAGCGCTCAACGGTGACCTTGATGGTTGTGGCCAGGGCTTTGCTGAGTTTGTCCTGGGCTTCCTGGTAGGCACGCACCTGCTCTTCGGAGAGCTGCGAGGGGTCTACCTGCGTCTGTTGTACGCCGGCACGGGCGTTGGTGACCTCGGTGAGCACGCCCTTCTCATAGTTGGCGGCGCCTTGCACGGTGTTCACCAACTGCGGTATGAGATCCATGCGACGTTTGTAGACGTTCTCCACCTGGCTCCATGCCTTGGCGACATTTTCTTCCTGGGTGACAAGACGATTGTTGACGCGCACGCCCCAAAGGAAAATGATAGCCACGAGGGCTGCGATGGCGATGATTACGATGGTTCCTTTTTTCATATGTTATTGTTCTTTATGTTCCTTGCGGAGGAGGTCGTTAACTGTTTTGACGGGGTTGAAAGTGTCTATGGGCACTTCGACAAAGAGTGTGATCCAGTGTGCCATGGAGCCGTTCCAGAGGCCCGGCAGTTCTTGCGATTTGAGTACCGTGGCGCCTTTGCTCTTCTTGCTGATGAAGCCCGTCATGGGGTCGACGTAGCGGCGCAGGTCGAAGCGTCGGCCGCGGTAGTCCTTGGTGCAGCAGACGAGGTCGACGGGGTTGAAGTGTGTGGAGGCCTGGAAGAGTCGTTCCTGCTCGGGGTCGTTGTGGTTCACTTGCGCCGATTCGACAATCTGAAGGCTTCGTGTGCCGCCCGTATCAATAGTGAAGAAGGGGCCGCCGCCGGGTTCGCCGAGGTTCTTTACCATGCCGCAGAGGCGCATGGGGCGATTGAGGAGGTTGTGCAGCGTTGCTGCATCGCAGTTTGTCGGTACCGTGATGTGCAGGGTGTCCTGCGCGAAGGACGCTATCTTCTTGATGTCTGAGGCACTGGGTTTTTTGTCGAGGGTGCGCAGTGCGTCGTCGACCTTGGCCTTCAGCTCGAGGAGCATGCCTGCCAGGACTTGTTTGTAGATGACGGTGGTGTGTTTGAGCCAGTCGGGCACCACGTTGTCGATGTTCTTGATGAAGATGATGTCGGCCCGTTGTTCGTTAAGGTTCTCTATGAGGGCGCCGTGGCCGCCAGGTCGCAGTACCAGGCGTCCTTCTTCATCGCGGATGGGGTTGTTCTGTTCGTCGACGGCTATGATGTCGGTGTAGTGCTTTTGTTCGGAGAGGCTGATGTTCAGTTTGATGCCGAAGGTGCTCTCGTAGTACCGTTTCACCTCACGGATTTTGCGGCGGAATGCTGCGCGGTGTTCGGGCGAGATGGTGAAGTGAATATTCACGGTGTTGTCGGAGTTGCGAGCGTAGAGGGCTCCTTCGACGATGTGCTCTTCCAGAGGGGTACGCTGTACTTCGCCGTAGCGGTGGAATTTAAGCAGTGCCTTGGGCAGGCTGCCGTAGCCGAGGTATTGCTCTTTGAGGAGGAAGTTGATTACCGTGCTATAGTCGCCTCGCTGTAGGTAGTCCTCGATGTCGAGATCTGCCGCCAGCATTTGGGCTCGCAGATCATTGAAGAAGGCGAAGCTGTGGATATTTTCCAAGAATGCCTTTACTTCGGGGAATTCTTTATCGAAATTGCGATCTACGCCGAAGTAGGTGGCGGTGAAGCTGTAGAGATCCTTGAACATGCGGGTTGCTGCGCCGGATGCGGGTACGAACTTCATGACCTTTTTGTCGCGTCCCAGAATGCGGTAGGCCTGCTCGTAATGTGTGATAGCGGGTTCGTCGAGCACTATGATGCCGCCGTTGGCGGGTGTTGCCGGTGCGTCAAGGTGACTCTTGGGGAACCCCTCGCGGAAGTGGGCTATCTGTTCTTGTATATGTGCAGCGTCAAGGCCGAATGACTGAAGTTGCACAAGGTCGGCCTGTGTGGGTTTAAATGGCATGGTTTGAGTGTTTTAAGCGTGATCAGGGATAAATGGTGGGAGGGAGGTGTATAACACGTGTCACCGTTTCACCGTCGATGAGGCGCCCTGTTGTTTCGCCGCGACGGTAGCCAGTGATGATGGGCTCTGGAGGCGTGTAGGCCGAATCCCAGTATATGATAGGCAGCTCGGCTTTGACTGTGACATTGGCTGGTGCAGCGAAGCGTGTGGAGAAGACGCCGTTGCCGCTGGTCACCCCTTCGCGGTAGAGGGCGCCACCATTGTTCTGATAGATGGTAATATTGACGCCTGAAATGGGCTTGTTATCATCGGCATCCAGCACTTTTATGTCGAGATAGCAGTTGGTGTCGGAGTCGCAGGCGAGGAAAAAGCCGCAAGCTAAGAGGCTGAAAAACAGAGAGAGCGAAAAATGGCGTGTTTTTTTATTCATAAAAGTGCACTTTTGTCGGTGGCTGTTTCTAATTTTCTTCTTACTTTTGCAGTTGCAAAAATAGCAAATATTATTCTTTTACTGATGAAAAAAATATTTTTTCTGTCTTTTTTCCTTTTTACACTTACTATGATGAATGCGCAAAATACTGAAAAACAAAGTGTGGCGAGTCCTCAGGGTACTCATGTCAAGATGACTACCACGTATGGTGACATCATGCTTTTACTCTACGACGCTACCCCATTGCACCGTGATAATTTTTTAAAATTGGTTGCCGACGGCACGTATAACGGTCTTTTGTTTCATCGTGTCATCCCTCAGTTTATGGTGCAGGCGGGCGACCCTACTTCGCGAGATGCAAAACCTGGCGCACGACTTGGTGCCGGTACATTGGGATACACGATACCTGCCGAGATCCTGCCCACGCTCTGCCATAAGCGCGGAGCCCTTTGTGCTGCACGTCAGGGCGACCAGGTGAATCCCAAGCGGGAGTCGTCGGCGTCGCAATTCTATATTGTGCAGGGTAATGTATGGCATGATGCCGACCTAGATATGATGGCCATGCGGTTTGGTAAGACTTTTAGTGCTGAGCAACGCAAGGTATACACCACAGTGGGTGGCACGCCTCATTTGGATGGCGAATATACGGTCTTTGGCGAGGTGTTGGAGGGTATGGATGTGGTGGATCGCATTGCTGCCGCTGAGCGTGATCGTAGCGACCGTCCTTTGACGGACATTCGCATTATCTCCGTAGAAGTTGTTAAATAGTTTATTCCGAAAGCGATATGAAAGAAACAATAGCGCGTTACATTGAAGAGATTAAGGCTGCTCATATAGAGAACTTTAAGGATCGTGCTGCCGAGGTGGAGCAGTTTAGGGTGCGTTTCCTGGGCCGAAAGGGCGTGATGAACGAGCTTTTTGAGAAATTCAAAGCATTGCCCAACGATCAAAAGAAAGAGATGGGTATAGCTCTCAACGAGCTGAAAGCCGCAGCCCTGGCGAAGGTGGAGGAGTTTAAGAACTTCGTTGAGGAGAAAATGGATGTTGACAACACCCATGATCTTACTCTCCCTGCCGACTTCCTGCAGCAGGGTAGCCGTCATGTGCTCTCGGTGACTATGAACGAGATCGCCGAGATCTTTGCCCGCATAGGATTCACTGTGGAAGAGAGTGTTGAGATAGAGGATGATTGGCATCTTTTCTCTGCGTTGAATTTCCCGCCCGATCACCCGGCGCGCGATATGCAGGACACCTTCTTTGTGGAGAAAGAGGAAGGCAAGCAAGAGATTGCTCTTAGAACCCATACGTCGTCGGTGCAGGTGCGTGTGATGGAGACCCACAAGCCCCCCATCCGTATTATCGCTCCGGGTCGTGTGTTCCGCAATGAGGCCATCAGCGCCCGTGCTCATTGTATCTTCCATCAGGTTGAAGCCCTGTATGTTGACAAGAAAGTGACGTTCGCTGATCTCAAGCAGACGCTACTTTATTTTGCCAAGGAGATGTTCGGTGAGCAGACGCAGATAAGGCTGAGACCTAGCTATTTCCCCTTCACTGAGCCCAGCGCTGAGATGGATATCTCATGCAATATCTGTGGTGGCAAGGGGTGTAATATATGCAAGGGTACCGGCTGGTTGGAGATCCTCGGATGTGGAATGGTTGACCCCAATGTGTTGGAAGCATGTGGTATAGACAGCAAGGAATATACCGGTTTTGCCCTCGGTATGGGTGTGGAACGTATGGCTATGCTCAAGTACCAGATTCGAGACCTGCGACTCTATTTTGAGAACGATCTGAGATTCCTCCACCAGTTTGACAATATCATCTGATTCCATGGCTGTTATCACCATTCGGGGCATGAAATTCTATGCCCATCACGGTTGTTTCGAACAGGAGCGAGCCATCGGCACCCACTTCAAGGTGGATCTTGCCCTGCATACCGACACCACCCGGGCCGAAGAAACGGATGATATAAATCATACTGTCAACTACTTGGATGTGTACCAAGTTGTAAAAAAAGAGTTCCAAAACCCCTCGCACCTGCTTGAGCATGTAGCTCATAGGGTAGGGGAGGCTGTGCTAACCTCCTTTAGACAGGTGGAAAAAGTTGAGATAGAGGTTTTTAAGCTAAATCCGCCGCTTGGCGGTCAGATGGATTCTGTCTCTGTGATGCTAACTCTTTCTAAATAAGCAGTTTGTTCTTATTTTGCGAGGGGGTATGCCAGCGGGATGGGAGCGGACAGCCAGCGGATATGGAGCGGATGGTGATATGGCATTGCAAATCAGCTAGTTGCGTAAATAATATGTAACTCACTGATTCTATGTGTGTTGAGTGGATTTTTTAACTTTTGTTTAACATTTTGGGGCTCCTTAGAGAAGCCCTTCGTCGTGGAAGCTGAAGTATCCGGCCTGACCGCCTGCTTTGATACCTACGATAATGTGGTCGAGGAGCTTTATTTCCAGCAGTTTGCCTGCATTGAGGATGTTCTCGGTGAGGCGTTTGTCGGCGGGGCTGGGACGTAGATTGCCCGAGGGGTGGTTGTGGCATACCATGAGACCTACGGCTTTGTTCTCGAGAGCGCCGCGGAAGAGGATGCGCATATCCACGGTTGTGTCGGTTTGCCCGCCTCTTGCTATGCACTGACGTCCAAGCACTTTGTTGCGACGGTTGAGATAGATGGCCCAGAATTCCTCGTGGGCGAGGTCGGCTGTTTTCTCGATCATGTAATCGAACAGGGCACGGCTATCGTTGATGATCGTTTCTTTTGTGCCGCTCATTTCGCCTTGCATGCGCCAACCCAGTTCGAGGGCTGCCATCAGCGTTGTGGCTTTGGCTTCGCCCATGCCCTTCATGGCGGACAATTCGCTGTAATCCATTTGTGCGAGTCGGGTCAGGCTGTTGTCGGCATGGGACAGTATTTCCTGTGCCATTTTCATGACGCTTTTTCCTTGGAGTCCGCTGCGCAACAGGATGGCAATCAATTCGGTGTTTGTTAGGTACTTCTTGCCGTGTTCCAGCATTTTCTCGCGTGGTTTGTCGGCTGCGTTCCATTGGTTCATCGAGAGTGAATGGTTTTCCTCCATGGCGGGTGGTATTGGTGTCTTTTTTTTGCAAAAATACTTTTTTTTTTCAAAACTGCCTTTATGTCGTAAAAAAGTCCTATCTTTGCACGTTCAAAGTAGACGCGAAAAAAACATAAATATATATATAAATTATGCAGAATAAAGGACTTATCAAATTTCTAGCTTGGGCTTTTGCTTTGGTTTGTTTATTCCAACTGTCGTTCACCTTTGTGACCAACAGGGTGCAAAGCAACGCCAAGGCCACTGCCGAAAACTACATCAACAGCGAGTCTGTCCGCAAGATGGTTGCTCATCGTACCCAGGACCAGTATCAGGCACAGATGATTCTCGACTCTCTTCGCAATGCTGCGGAGGCTCGCTACCTTGACTCGATGGCCAATGAGAAGGTCTACTTGGGCTACACCTACCGTCAGTGCCAAGGCCGAGAGATTAACCTGGGTCTTGACTTGAAGGGTGGTATGAATGTGATGCTTGAGGTGAGCACCGTTGACGTGGTGCGTGCTTTGGCCGGTAACACCGAAGATCCTCTCTTCAACCAAGCCATCAACAATGCTTTGGCCAAACAGAAGGTCTCCACCAACCGTGACTTTGTCTCTCTGTTCTATGAAGAGATCATGGCTCTTGATGCTAATGTCTCGCTTGCCTCCTACTTCATCGGCGGCGACTTGCGTGAGAAGATAAAGATGGGTGACCGTAACGAAGATGTCATCCGTGCTGTCCGTGAGGAGGCTTCGCAGGCTTATGAGCGTACCTATCAGATTATCAGCAAACGTATTGATAAGTTTGGTGTAGCACAGCCTACCATCCAGAAGCTCTCTGCTTCCGAGCGTATCTTGGTTGAGTTGCCTGGAGTGAAGGAGCCCGAGCGTGTGCGCAAACTCCTCAAGGGAACTGCTCAGCTTGAGTTCTGGCAGACCTATGACAACACTGAGGCCTATCAGATGCTTGAGAAGGCTAATAAATTCCTCGCCTCCATCAATGCTGGCGAGCAGGCTGACAGTACTGTTGCTGAGAATCAGGAGGCTGCCGTTGCTGACAGCAGCAAAGATGCCCTTCTTGATCAGCTTACCGCAGATGATGCCAGCGCCAACACTGCTAACCGTGACGCCGTCGCCAAGGAGAATCCCCTCTTTGCTCTGTTAAGCCCCAATATCGATCCTCGTAATGGCCAGCTTGTTGCCAACACCTCTGTTGTGGGTCTTGCCCAGGAGCAGGATCGCGACGCTATCAGCCGCATGCTTGACCAGGCTGCCGCCAAGAAGGTTTTCGATGCCCGTACTGTCAAGTTCCTCTGGTCGGCAAAAGCTGATGAGCATTACACAGGAGGCAATATCTACACGCTTTATGCCATCAAGGTTACCTCGCGTGACGGTGCTGCACTGCTCGATGGTAGTGTGATTACCGATGCTCGCCAGGACTTCTCCTCGAATGGCAACAGTGAGATATCTATGACAATGAATAGCGTGGGCGCGCGCGAATGGAAGCGTATCACCGGAGAGAACATCGGCAAGTGCATTGCCATTGTCCTCGATGACCTGGTCTATTCTGCTCCCGTCGTTAATGGTGAGATTCCTGGTGGTCGTTCGCAGATTACCGGTGACTTCACCCTGGAGGAGGCCAAGGACCTTGCCAACATCCTTAAGAGCGGTAAACTTCCTGCTCCCGCCAACATTGTTTCCGAAGCTGTCGTAGGACCTTCGCTGGGTCAGGAGTCCATCCATAATGGACTGCTTTCATTCATCTTCGCCTTCATCATTGTGATGGCCTACATGGTGTTCTTCTACAACCGTGCTGGCTGGGTTTCTGTCATCGCTCTTCTCACCAACGTCTTTTTGCTCATTGGTGTGCTCGCCTCCATCGGTTCGGTGCTCACGCTCCCCGGTATTGCCGGTATCGTGCTCACAATGGCTATGGCTGTTGACGGCAACGTGATTATCTATGAGCGTGTCAAGGAGGAACTCCGTGCCGGTAGCAGTCTGAGCAATGCTGTCGAGAACGGATTCAAGAATGCCTACTCCGCCATCATTGACGGTCAGGTTACCACCTTCCTCCTCGGTCTTGTGCTCATCATGTTCGGTAGTGGTGCTGTCCAGGGCTTTGCCGTGACTCTCTGCATCGGTATTGTCACCTCGCTGTTCACCTCCATTTTCATCACCCGTCTCTTCATCGACTCCAGCCTCACGCATAAGCGCAAGATGAACTTCTCCTTCTCTTTCTCGGAGAATTTCCTGCGCAACGTGCATATCGATTTTGTCGGCAAGCGCAAGATGTTCTATACCATCGCTGCCATTGCCATTGTAATCTGCGTGGGTAGCCTGGCACTTCGTGGCATGAGCTTCGGTATTGACTTTACCGGTGGTCGTACTTATGTGGTGCGCTTTGACAAGGCTGTCAGCGCTAATGAGGTGCGTTCAGACCTTTCTGACGTCTTCGGCAACGAGGCCCCCGAGGTGAAGACCTATGGTCCCTCCAACCAGTTGAAGATTACTACCAAATATAAGATCAATGAAGATGGTGACGATGTGAAGACTGAGATTGTTCAGAATCTTTATAAAGGTGTTGCCAACCACTTCGAGAAACCCATCACCCTTGAGGAGTTCCAGTCGACCGAGACCAATCCCCTCGGTATCATCCAGGCTGACCAGTTTGGTGCCGGTGTCGCTCATGACAACATGGTGCACTCCATATGGGCCGTGCTTGGTGGTCTGCTCGTGATGTTTGTCTATATCGGTGTACGTTTCCGCAGCTGGCGCTTCGGCGTGGGTTCGGTGACGGCCTTGGCTCACGATACGCTCCTGGTCATAGGCGTATTCTCTCTGCTCCATGGCTTGCTGCCCTTCAATCTTGAGGTTGATCAATACTTCATCTCGGCAGTGCTTACCGTCATAGGTTACTCTATCAATGCCACCGTGGTTATCTTTGACCGTGTGCGTGAGTATCGCAAACTCTATCCCAAGCGCGACCTCATGACCCACATGAACGATGCCATCAACTCCACATTGGCCCGTACTGTTAACACCTCTGGCACCACCTTCTTCACCCTGCTGATGATGTTCATCTTTGGTGGTGAGGTGATCCGCGGATTCATCTTCGCGCTCCTTGTTGGTGTCCTCGTTGGTGTCTTCTCCTCGCTCTGCATTGCTTGCGCAGTCGTTTACGAATGCTCGCGCAAGGAACGTGCAAAAGAGATTGCCAAGTAAGTATATAATATATTAGTTCAATATATAATTAGGCTATTATGAGTTTCACCCTCCTGTTGCTTGTGCTCTTTGTGGGACTTTCCTACTATTCGCGCTACAAGAAAAGTCTTGCTGCCGCTCGGGAGGAGTTTGCCCAGATGGACGACCAGCAGGAGGATGATGAAACCATTTTTTCCATGTTTGATGACGAAGAGGATCCTTTTGATGACGAAGATTCTTTTCCCCATGAGACCATGGATGAGAAGCCTGCCGAAGAGACATATTTTACCTATGAGACGGTGCAGCCAGAGCCCCAACCCGAGCCAGTCAGGCCCGTACGTCGTCAGGCGGTATCGGCACCGGTGATGGAGGAGGATACTATTACTCCCTCATTTGACTTGCGGCAGGCTGTCATAGGACAGATGATATTGAACAATCCTTACTCTGACGAGATAAAATAAATAAAACATAAACATCTAACATGTAAATGCAATGAGAATGTTCAGAAAAGTACTATTGACATTCGGACTCTTGCTGATGGCAGAGATGGTAGCCTTGGCTCAAGGAACCTTGAAGGGTACCATCATCGACGCCAAGACAAAGGAGCCTCAGCCTTTTGTCAACGTCATTGTCAAGCAAGATGGTAAACAGGTCCACGGCGGTACTACCGATTTCGATGGTGTTTTTACCATCAAACCCCTTGCTGTGGGAACCTACGATGTGGAAGTATCGTCGGTTGGTTATGCTCGTTTTGTGCAGACCGGCATTCACGTCAAGGCCTCCGGTTTTACGGTCGTTGACGTGGAGCTGACACCCACAGCCACCAACCTCGAGGAGGTTGTTATTAAGGAAACGAAGGTGCCTGTCATTGAGATTGGTTCGGCCGAGAACGGTGCTCGTCTTTCCAGTGAGGACCTTGCACGTATGCCGGCTACCTCTGTTGACGGTATCGTGGCCACTGTGGGTGGCATGGGCTATAGCGATGGCGGTTCCGGTACAGCGCGTGGTGAGTCGGGTATGGTGACCATGCAGAATGGCGTTGTGCGTCGTGGTGGCGCTGTGCAGCCTCCTAAGGATGCTATTGCTGAGATTCAGGTTATCCTTGGTGGTACTCCTGCCAGCATTGGTGAGGCCATCGGTGGTACCCAGATCATCACCCTCAAACCGCCAACCAGCCAGTTTAAAGGTATGGTGCGTTGGGAAGGATACTGGGACTATCGTTACTTCAACACGCTGCAGGTTTATCTCACAGGTCCTGTATACAAGTTGAAGATTAAGGATGAGAACGGTAACGTCACGGGTGACCGCACCTTCCTGGGTTTCCGTCTGTCGGGTCAGGCCCAGTATGAGAACTCTCCGTTCTATCGTGTCAAAGGCTACCGCTATCAGGTGGTTGATGATGCGCGTGTAAGGGAGTTTGAACAGAACCCGCTGGCTTACGATCCCCTCACAGGTGGTGTCAACTATTCCGCCGAGGCTGGTCAGCGCAATCTTCAGCGCAGCGACTTCTATGAGATCACACGTCTCTCCTCTGATGATTTTACGTCGAAGAGCCGCGTTCCCGACCTGCAGTACTACGGAGCTTCTGTCGAGGGTGCCTTGGACTTCCGCTTCTCGGAGTATACCAGCCTTATCCTCACCGGTGAGTTCAGTGCTTCGCACAATCCTTCGGCCTCGATCTCTCCCCTCACGATGTCGTTGCAGGGGTCCATGGTTGGCGAGTCGATGAGCATGGCTCTCACTGTTGACTTCACCCAGCGTTTCCGTGATGCTGAGAGCAGCGGTGACGACGAGGCCAAGTCCTCTTCTCCCATCAAGAATGTGATGTACAACATCACTGGTATGGTTCAGCGTGGTGTGTCGAAATCGTACAATGAGAATTTTGGTAGCAGCATTGATGATATCTTCAAATATGGTTATATAGGTCAGTTTATTACGGAGAAGGAGCCTAGTTACGAGTGGAGAAGCTTTACTTATAATGGTGTTGAGCGTTGGGCCAAAGTTCAGAACAACTGGTACGACCAGGTGACCTATGTTTCGCCCTATGATGCGACTAAAGGTTACAAGACCTGGAACCCCATTCTTGCCAACTACAATGAGCAGCTGTTCTTCAGCGATGAGTTCCGTGGTATCCGTGATGCCGGTTACCTCTCCACGAGAGATTACATCCAGCAGTTCAATGGTCTTTACAATGGAGACTCCCCCAGTAGCGTCTATGGTCTCCTCACCAACGTCGGTGTGCAGAGTGCCAGCTACGCTACCTCGCAGGATGACTTCCTCTTCTTGCAGGCCAAGGCTTCGGCTGACATTCTCGGTCACGAGGTGGAAATCGGTTTCCAGTATGACCAGTCCTGGAGTTCGGCCTATTCTGTCAGTGCCTATAGCATCTGGACGCTCATGCGCGACATCGCCAACTCGCATATCCTGCAGATGGATGTAGAGGAAGGTCATGAGCATATCGAATGGCAAGGCTCGCAACTCATCGTCAACTATGACCGTCTTTATGATGGCGAGAGTCAGACCTACTTTGACCGTGCTTTCCGCAAATATCTTAAGGATAACTATTTTGCCGATGTTGACGCCAACACCTTTGAGCGCACATGGATTGATATCGACCGTTACATGCCCGAAGATTTCGTGAAGGCTGGTGGTCTTGATATGTTCTCTTCGGATGAGCTCTATAATAGTGGTAACGCTTATGTATCCTACTATGGATATGACCATACGGGTGACCTCTATAGCTCGTCGAACTGGAGCCTCGATAAATTCTTCAATCCTACGGATGGTAAATACCGTTACCTTCCCTCCTTCTCGCCCATCTACGCGGCAGGCTATATCCAGGATAAATTCTACTTCCAGGATCTTATCTTTAACGTGGGTGTCCGTGTTGACTATTTCAACGGTAACCAGTACGTTCTCAAAGATCCCTATCTGCTCTATGAGTCCTATACTGTTTCTGACATTCGCAACAACACCAGTCTTATCAGCGGTGGCGGTCAGTATCTGAACAATGCAGGTTCTGACTGGGTGCCTTATGTTGACCAGGTTTCCTCTGAGCGAGTCACCAAGCCCGTCATCCGCGGTTACCGTGACAGCGAAGGAAAGTGGTACAACGTCAATGGTGTTGAGGTTTCCTCACCCAGTGAGGTTAGTGGTATCTCTGGTAAACCCACGCCTTACTACACTGCTGACGGATTGAATGCTGTAGAGAAGGGCAAAGTGAGCACCTCTGCTTTTGAGCGCTATACTCCGCAGATTGTTGCTATGCCTCGTATTGCATTCTCTTTCCCCATTGGTGAGAAGTCGCAGTTCAAGGCCAGCTACGACATCATTGCCCGTCGTCCTTCGTCGGGATGGCAGGCCAGCTATGTCAGCTACCTCTTCATGTCGCAGATCTCCTCGATCACCAACCCGAACTTAAAGCCTGAGCGTATCACCAACTATGAGTTAGGTTTCCAACAGGCTCTCAACGATAACTCTGCCATCAGTGCCTCGGCCTACTACAAAGAGACCCGTGACCTGATTCAGATTGTCCAGTATGCCGGTGCTGACCCCAACCCCAACTACTACAGCTACGACAATAAAGACTTCCGTACCACCAAGGGTGTCACTTTGGCATATGACCTCCGTCAGACCAAGAACATTCGTATTAATGCCAACTATACCCTGCAGTATGCCGAAGGTACCGGTCTTTCCTCGACCACAATGACCGAGCTCATCAAGGAAGGTTACACTACCCTTAAGATGCTCAATCCTATTGCCGATGACCGTCGTCACGAATTCAAGGCTAATGTCGACTTCCGCTATGGTAGCGGTCCCAAGTATAACGGTCCTGTTATCACTCGTGTTGTCACGGACAAGGCTACTGGTGAGAAGAGAAGAAAAGAGATCAAGTTGCTTGAGAACTTTGGTATCAACTTCATGGCCGTCGCCCAGTCGGGTCGTCCCTACACCAAACAGCTCTCCAATACGCAGGCCACCATTGTGGGTAGCTACCGTGGCGCCCGTTTGCCTTGGGGATTCTACTTTAATGTGATTGCTGACAAGACGTGGCCCATCAAAGTTGGCAAACGAGACACTTATCTCACTGCTGCTGTCACCATCAACAACCTCTTTGATATCCGCAACGTGCTTAGTGTCTTCCCTGTTACCGGCAATGCTGAGGACAATGGTTACCTCACCGACCCCGAGTCGCAGCAGGTTATCAATGCCAAGATTGACCCGCAGGCCTATCGTGATATCTACACTATCCTGCTCCGCAACGGTACCTGGTACTATTCCAGCCCGCGTACTGTTAAGTTCTCACTGGCTTATAACTTCTAATATCGCAAGCGAAAAAATTTATCAAGATGAAAAGCATATATAGCAAATTAGTATTGGTCTCTGTGCTGATTGCATCGCTCTCGGGCTCGGTCTATGCCCGTGAGTATGTAGGAGGCAGGACTTCCAACGCCAAGCGCGCCGCTGTCAAAGCTAAGGCGTCGGCTTGTAAGCGAGCCCAGAGTACTGCCGAGCTCAACATCAACAATGTTCGTGCTTTGATTAACGGCTATGGTAATATGTGGTACGATGGTAGCGTAGCTCAATACCATCTGCCCAAGAACAATAACACTTGCCCGCTGTTCTGCGCTGCATTGTGGATTGGTGGTACCGACGTCAACGATCAGCTTCGTATTGCCGCCCTTCGTTTTGGTTCGGAAGGTGATGACTACTGGCCCGGTCCCCTCAAAATCAATGGTACCGCCTCCATTGACCCTGAGATTTGTAACTATTACGATCAGCACTGGATCATCACCAAGACCGAAGTGCTTGCCCTCATGGAGCACTTTACCTATGGTGACTCTACGGTGACCGTGGAGAGTGACCCCGCCGATGATATCACAGATGTCATCCGCAACTGGCCCGCTCATGGCAAGAGTGATGATCTCACCAGCTACCTGGCACCTTTCTACGATGCCGATAACGATGGTATCTACAACCCTTCCAATGGAGACTATCCATACTACGATTTCGATAACAAGCTTTGTCCCCGTACCATCAAACAGCTCAATCCTGACAAGAATGTTGTCTCCATCCCCACGATGGAGGAGCGGAAAGGTATTGTCAAGGGAGGTATTCTCTCTGACCAGGTTCTGAAGGGAGACCAGACTATATGGTGGGTCTTCAACGATATGGGTAATACACACACCGAGACGAAAGGTCAGCCTATTGGACTTGAGATTCGTGCACAGGCTTTTGCCTTCTCTACCAATGATGAGATCAACAACATGACCTTCTATTCGTACGAGATTATCAACCGCTCGACCTATGAGTTGAAGGATACCTATTTCTCTCAGTGGGTTGACCCTGACCTGGGTTATGCGTTTGATGACCTCGTGGGTTGCGATGTGCGCCGTGGTCTTGGTTACTGCTACAACGGTAAGGCTACCGATACTCCCGGTTCTGGTAGCTACAACGGCATTCCTCCCGCAGTAGGTATTGACTTCTTCCAGGGCCCCTATATGGATCCCGATGGTAGTGACAACGCCAAGATTGATATTCCCTGGATCAAGGAGCACGGCACTCAGCAGTTGAAGCAGCTTTTGGCTACTTACGAACGTACTGACTCGCTGGGTCGCTTTGGATACGACACCATTCAGATTTCCTATGATGCCGATAAGTTCTTCGCCATCGATCCTATGAGCTGGGTGAATCCCCAGAATGATCCTGCTAATCCTGATCATTGGTGCGCCATCAATGGTGTAAACTTCGGTAACAACATTATCGATGATGAGCGTTTCGGTATGCGCCGTTTCGTTTACTACCAGAACAGCTCTGACCGTAAGAGTGGTGAGCCCGAGAAGGCTAGCGACTACTACAACTACTTGCGCGGCTATTGGAAGGACAATACCCGCATGAAGTTTGGCGGCAATGGTAACACCACCGCTCCTGCTGGTGCTCCTGACTGTGACTTCATGTTCCCCGGCGACTCTGATCCCTGGAACTGGGGTACCCAAGGTGTAGATCCTAACGCTTCGGGTAGTTGGACCGACCTTACGGCAGGCAACACCCCCGGTGACCGTCGTTTCATGCAGTCGGCAGGACCTTTCACTCTGAAACCCGGCGCCCTTAACTATATCACCGTAGGTATTCCTTTCGCCCAGGCTACATCGGGTAATAACTGGACCTCTGTCGAGGTGTTGCGTCAGATCGATGATGTCTGCCAGGCACTCTTTGAGAACTGCTTCAAGGTGCTCGATGGTCCTGATGCTCCTACCCTCACTGCCCAGGAGCTCAGCAACGAGATTATCCTCTATCTCTCCTATGAGAACCCGCAGTCCAACAACTACGGTGAGAAGTATGATGAATTCGATCCCTCCATCGTATCCACTTATTATGATGAACTTGGTCAGCTGCAGAGTTATGATGCCGGTGCCCTTCGTTATAAATTTGAGGGCTATCAGATCTATCAGCTCGTAGATGCCAACGCTTCTATTGCTGATATTAACGACCCCACCAAGGCACGTCTTGTCGCCCAGTGTGACTTGGAGAACTATTATGATACCGTGGTGCGCACCCGTGTGATTGACACCATTATCTCTCGCAAGGATACTATCCGCCGTTATAACGGCACTATCGATACCATTATCACTGTCAGCGATACCTCCTATCGCATCAGCGTAACTGCCAATGACAGTCCCAGTTTGCCCATCGGTACGTTGGTTAACTACACCACCAACACCGCCACCGGTATCCTTTCCGGCTCGGTCATGGTGGAGGGAGCAAACAAAGGTATTCAGCATGTCTTCCGCATCACCAAGGACCAGTTTGCTACTGGTACCAGCACCGAACTGGTTAACAACCGCGAGTACTACTTCATCGCTATCGCTTACGCGCAGAATAGATATAAGGAATATTCGCAGACGGATCCCACTTATCTTGATGGTCAGAAGGAGCCCTACCTCGCCGGTCGTAAGCATGAACGCGGTGGTAGTATCAATCCCATCACTGTCATTCCTCACAGCCCTAGTGTAGAGGCTGGCGGTAAGTTGGCGCAGTGCGAGTTTGGTTTGAGCCCCAATATTATCCGTCTTGGTGGTTATGGTAACGGCGGTGGCCAGTTGCGTCTCACTGATGCTTCCATCACAGAGTTGATGGGTGCTCCCGGTGAGCCCGGTAAGCGTCCTGGTACCCTCGCTGATGGATACAACTACACCACGGGTATAGATAACAGCACCATGAACAATGCCTGCATCATTGCCAACCCCACCTATGTGGAGAACTATGGTCCTGTGGCCGTTCGTGTTGTTGACCCGTTGAAGATCCGTCAGGGGCGCTACAATATCCTCCTTGCCAATGCTAAGAGGGATGAGCAGCGTAATTGGCATCGCTATGACTCGCTTGGTGTCGCCAACACTACTCGTTGGTGCCTTGTGGATGTCACCACTCTCGACACCTTCTGGTCCGACTTTGCCATCGACCGTTTCAATGAGCAGCTTTTCCTCGATCTCGGTCTTGCCGTCTCGTTACAGAACCCTCAGAGCATAGCCTCTGCCACCTATACCCAGAAGGTTACTAATCAATACTATGACCGCTACTATGGTGGTTATGTGTCGAAAGGTGCATTGATTGGTTCCTCGATGGAACATACTGACCCCTATCAGAGTTGGCTCTCCGGTATTTCGGACAACGATGCCAGCACTATTGCCAACTGGATACGTTCTGGTACGCAGTTCGCGAAGAACACCTATCGTACCTTTATCAGTACCACTTCCTCTATCAGTGCTTCTGAAACCTACCTTGATGAGGACTACTTCAAGGCTTTCCCCAGCGCTGCTGCTGAGACCTATGCTATGGATAAGGAGCAGGTGTTCGAGAATGTCGTGAACGGCACTTGGGCTCCCTATTCCTTGGTGTCCACACAGGTGTTCCACCCCGGTTTCAACCTCTCCTATTATGTTGCTCCCGATGATACTCTGCGTATCTATGGTCAGAGCAACAATCAGCTGCGCCGTCTCCTCATGCTGCGTTCTACCAACCCCGCCCTCAACTACACCGACCTCTCGCTCACTCCCAGCATTCGTGTTGTCTTCACCTCCGATACTTCCAAGTGGACCCGCTGTCCCGTCATCGAGCAGTGCGACGACTACACGCAGGCAGAAGGTGAGGCGCGTCGTTTCAGTGCGCGTCGCCACGCTTCGGTCGACAAAATGGGACGCACCAAGGCAGACCTGCAGGCTGCAGGCATCACTTATGTTGCTGGCAGCTATGATGATCCCGAGTACATCGATGCTAACGGTATGGGCTGGTTCCCCGGCTATGCTATCAATACAGCTACGGGCGAACGTCTTAACATGATGTTCGGTGAGGATTCTCGCTATGTGCCCTTCAATGGTGCCGACATGATGTGGAACCCCACCAGCAACACCGTCGAAGGTGTCGACAGCTATGTGTTGGGTGGTCGTCACTTCATCTATGTGATGAACGCCACGCGTCATCCGTTCTACAATATGGTTGATACCTCTGGTGTCACTGGCCATGTGACGCCGTCGTATGATGCCGGTCGTTGGGCTATCAAGATGCTCCGTACCGCCGACCGTATCATGAATGCTGATCGTATGCCTGCCGGTAACCCCAGCGTGCATCATGGTATTGTGAAGATCATTAAGAGCAACCAGCATGTGCCCGTGGTCGACTCCTTGGCACTCCTCTATGCTTCTGTCGCATGGGTCAACATGCCGCTGGTCAATCCGGTCAATATTCCCAACCACAATGGTAACACCTGGAATCCTGTGAACATTCCCACCGACGTCACTGTTGATATTGATGTTCGCACACCTTATGGCACCTACCTCAGTCCCAACCGCACCACATCGACGAGCGTTGGAATGGTTGCGGCAGAGAACAATGAGATGCCGATCTACCAATTCCAGATCAGTGCCTCCGAGGCTGTTCTTGAGAATTTGGCTACAGGCAACAATGCACGTCAGGAGTACATCGACTCGCTGCTTAATCAGATCACGGTCATCCCGAATCCTTACTATAGCTACTCCAACTATGAGACGTCCAGCCAGCTTGAGACCAAGGTGCGTATAGCCAACCTCCCCATCGGTGTCGAGAATGGCCAGCCGCAAGGTTGTACCATCCGTATCTACACCGTTGACGGTACTCTGGTGCGTACTCTTGGTCCTACCGCTATTACCCGTGAGGTGTCTGACAATCACTATGCAGAAGGTACCACTGTCGACTGGGATCTGCACAACCAGACGGGTATTCCTATTGCCGGTGGTGTCTATCTCATTCATGTCAGCGTACCTGGTATCGGAGAGCGGGTCATCAAGTGGTTCGGTACGATGCGTCCTGTTGACCTCAACTCGTTCCAATTCTAACCTATCAGTGTAAGATAACAACATTAAAACGAAGCAAAAATGAAGAAGATTTTTAGAATATTTGCTGTAGTTGTCATCCTCTCGGCTCTCGCCATTCCCGCTGCCCAAGCTGGCAACGACGAACGCCGCGGTACCGCCGGAGCTTCGGAGTTGCTCATCAACCCCTGGGCTCGCAGCACTGGTTGGGGTGGAGTCAATATTGCTAATGTCCGTGGTCTTGACGCCATGTTCAACAATGTGGCAGGTTTGGCCTTCCTCAATAACATTGAGGTGACCTATTCCAACACTCAACTCTACGGCGGTAGCAGTGGACTGAGCAGCGGCGCTTCTATCAATACCTTTGGTCTTGGTATCCGGGTGTTCGATGCCGGCGTGCTTGGTGTCTATGTGATGACTATGGGCTTTGGTGATATTGATATCACAACCTATGGCAGCCCCGAGCTTGGTACCAATGGTACCTTCTCGCCTTCCTACATGAATATCAATGTGGCTTACTCGCACAGTTTCACGCGTAGTATCCATGGCGGTATTAACCTGAAGGTTGTCACCGAGAGCACAGACAACGTCGACGGTACTGGTTTTGCTATCGATGCCGGTATTCAGTACGTCACTGGTGAGTTCGACCAGCTCAAGTTTGGTATTGCCCTTAAGAACTGGGGTCCCTCCATGTCCTTCGGCGGTACTGGTCTCTCACTCCAGATGGTTGGCGTCGGTGGCAACAACTTCACCGTTGAAACGCGCCAGGCTGAGATGGAGCTGCCCACGTGCTTGAACATAGGTCTCTCCTACGACTTCCTCTTTGAGAAGTGGGATCAGCGACTCACTGTTGCAGGTGCTTTTACCTCCAATGCCTTCCTGCGCGATAACTACACTCTTGGTTTAGAGTACAGCCTTCTCCAGCGTGTCCAGTTACGCTGTGGTTACATCTTCCAACCCGGTCTGTGGGATGACGATGCCGCCACTGCTAACAATGGTCTTTGCTTTGGCGGATCGGTCGACATTCCCTTCTCCAAGAAAGAGGGATCCAACACAGGTATCACTATTGATTATTCCTACCGCACTGCCGACCCGATGAAGGGTACCCACGCCTTCGGTGCCACGCTGCGCTTCTAAGATAACGACAATACACCATAGGGATTGGGAAAGGCTCCCCTTTCGAGCCTTTCCTACCTTTTTCAAACCTTTCAAAACCGTATAGAAACTATGGCAGAAATAAAATATTACAGCGAAGAGGGGCTCCAGAAACTCAAAGATGAGCTCCATCACCTCATCGCCGTTGAGCGTCCCGCTGCGTCGGCAGCCATTGCCGAGGCTCGCGACAAAGGCGATCTATCGGAGAATGCTGAGTACGATGCCGCCAAAGAGGCACAGGGACACCTGGAGGCGCGTATCTCGAAGTTGCAGGAACTTGTGGCTAATGCCCGCCTGCTTGACGAGAGTAAGATCGACACCTCCAAGGTTCTCCTTCTTTCCATTATCACCATCCGTAACACCAAGAATAAAAGTGTTCAGAAATACACTATTGTTCCTGAGAGCGAAGCCAACCTCAAGCAGGGTAAGATCAGTATTACCTCGCCGTTTGCTTCCGCATTTCTTGGTCACAAGGTGGGCGATGTGGTCGAAGTTAATGTGCCTGCCGGCAAGATGACCTTCGAGCTCACCAAGATAGAACGCTAAATATCTTTAATTAGAATACATCTTATGGCAACCATTTTCAGCAAGATTGTAGCAGGTGAGATTCCCTGCTATCGTGTCGCCGAGACCGACCGTTTTTTAGCTTTTCTTGATATCAATCCTGTTGTCCGTGGTCATGTGCTCTGCATTCCTAAACAAGAGGTGGATTATATCTTCGACCTTGACGAGCAGACTTTCACCGACCTTCACCTCTTCGCCCGACGTGTTGCCAAGGGTTTGAAGGAGGTGTGCCCCTGTATCAAGATTGGTGAGGCTGTTGTAGGTATTGATGTGCCGCATGTGCACATTCATCTCATGCCTCTCAACAAGCCTGGTGACCTTAATTTCGGTCATCATGTTGAGATGACACCTGCCGAATTGACGGCTCTTGCTGCGGAGATTGGCAAAGCGGTCGAGAAGGTCAAGTAGGCCCTATTGATTCTATAGAGGGTGAAAAGTGCGCCGTTACTTTCTTAATAAACGTTAAAAATGTGTTTTTGAGCAATATTATTTTGCTGTTATGAAGAAAGTGCGTATTTTTGCAGCTGAAAAGAAGAACAGAAATAGTAAGAAAAGAAAACGTAAATAGCTATGTATCTGACAAAAGAGAAGAAAGAAGAGATTATTGCCCAGTATGGTAAAAATGCCAAAGACAGCGGTACTGCTGAGGCACAGATAGCCCTCTTCACTTATCGTATTCAGCACCTCACCGAGCTGATGAAGCAGCACAAGAAAGACCAGGTTTCGGAGCGTTCGCTCGTGATGCTTGTTGGTAAGCGTCGCAAGATGCTCGACTACCTCAAGGAGAAAGACATCGAGCGCTACCGCGCCATCGTTAAGCAACTTGGCCTGCGTAAGTAAGTGCTATCAGGTAGCTGTGTGCTATCTATCTGTAAGAAAAAGTTTTTCATATTTATTTGGTTATGGTTGGGATTCCCGGACGTTCTGTCTGGGAGTCCTTTTTTTTATGGCATAGGGTCTTCTTTCAAACAAGTGCGGCATGGTCCGCAATAAAACCGGCTTTCTGGCGTTAAAAACGATGTTATGGTAAAAGCGTTATTTGTCAACGGGAGCCCACGTAAGAACTACAACACGGCGCAGCTGTTGCACCGTGCTATGGAAGGCGCGCAGGAGGCTGGCGCCGAGGTGGAGATGGTCGATCTCTACGACCACTCCCTGAACTACAAAGGCTGCATGAGCTGTTTCGCCTGCAAGCTGAAAGGCGGCAGGAAGGGCGTCTGCTCCTTCCCCGACGGGCTGAAGCCCGTCATGGAAAAGGCTGTCGAGGCCGACGTGCTGGTGTGCGGCTCGCCCGTCTACTGCGGCTACCCCACGGCGGGGCTCCGCGCCTTCATGGAGAGGCTGGTCTTCCCCGCGGTCAACTACTCCGACTTCGGCCACCCGCTCACGGGCAAGCTCAAGCGCTCGGCCACAATCCTTACCATGAACTGCCCCGACGAAGAGACGTACCGAGCCAATAACTACCACATCCTGATGGACGCCAACGCCCGCCAGCTGGGCATGTTCGGTCCCACGGAGGTGCTCTACAGCTTCGACACCTACCAGTTCAACGACTACAGCCGCTACGATGCCGCCATGCTCCCCGAGGAGCGCAAAGCCCGCATGCGTGAGACCCAGTTCCCGCAGGACCTGCAGAAGGCTTACGAGCTCGGCAAGCGGCTGGCGACGGATGCAAAACAGGGATAAGTATGTACAGCTTGAAATATAAGGTGACGACGAGCACCTGCGACAGCGAAGGGCGTCTGAAGCTCTACTCGGCCCTCCAGATGATGCAGGACTGCTCGGAGATGTGGATTGACTCGGTGCCAATGGTGAAGCAGTATTTCGTT
>CACZRR010000002.1 GCA_902783595.1 uncultured Bacteroidota bacterium | reverse complement strand
GTCGTGCGATAGTTTCTCGTGAAGCGAGGCCCAGTTGCCTAAATCACTCCAACCGAAGTCGGCAGGATGGGTATACACTCTTCCATCGGCAGCAGCAGGCTCCATGACGGCATAGTCAATGGAAATCTTCTCACACTGCGGGAAGAACGCTTGTACGTCGGCGTCACTTTTCATACGCTCCATGATGGCGGCAATGGAAGGCTTGTAGGTGGTAATGCAACGTGTGATAGTACGCACGTTCCATACGAAGATTCCAGCGTTCCAAAGGTGGTTGCCAGCAGCAAGATATTGCTCTGCAACATCGAGATTAGGCTTCTCCTTGAAAGAACGAACCCTCACAATCTCTCCTCGCACACTATCGCCAGCTTCCACATATCCGTAGCCCGTCTCGGGACGCGAAGGACGTATGCCGATGGTGACGATGGACTCGCTGTCGGCGGTGAAGTCCAAAGCGCCTGCTACAACTCGACGAAACTCTTCGGGATTCATCACAACGGCATCGGCAGGCGTCACCACAATGTTAGCATCGGCATCTTCGTCCTTGATACGCCACGACGCCCAGGCAATACAGGGCGCTGTGTTGCGCGCGGCGGGCTCGGCAAGAATGTGGTTCATGGGGAGATCTGGAAGTTGCTGCCGCACGATATCAACGTATGAGGCATTGGTGACAACCCAAAAGTTCTCTATAGGGCAGAGACCCTTGAAGCGGTCGACGGTGAGTTGTATCAAAGTGCGTCCACAACCAAGGATATCAATGAACTGCTTGGGATATTCGGGGGTGCTAAGAGGCCAAAAACGGCTGCCAATTCCGCCAGCCATGATGACAATGTGATTGTGCATGGGTTAATAGTTTTTTATGGGTGCAATGATCCGTGAGGATTGTTTTTTAGGCGATTATATTTTGCAAAGATACATTTTTTCCGTCATACGAAAAAATAAATCGTATCTTTGCTGCATGAATAGGGACTAATGTCTGTGTATAAAAAAAACACTATCAGTGAATAACGACCCTTCTATAGAAAAACTCTTCTCTCTTGAGGAAGTCGACTACACTCGCTTCTGGGGCCAGAACGACCACTTGCTCGAATTTGTAAAACTACTCTTTCCAAAGCTGAAAATTATTGTGCGTGGCGAGATGCTCAAGGCAATCGGTAGCGCCAATGACATAACTTGGTTTGAGGGCAAGCTGCAGGCGATGATGACATACTACGAGAAATTCGGCCGCCTAACGGAAAATGCTATTATGGGTATTATGGAGAATGGCGTCACGCCTGAGGCTGAAGTGAGTAGTGATGTGTTGGTGCATGGCCGCAACGGCTTGCTTGTCAAGGCTCGCACTCCCAACCAACAACGCCTCGTGCAATCGGTTTTCGAGAACGATATGGTGTTTGCTATAGGGCCCGCGGGAACAGGCAAAACATACACGGCCGTAGCTCTGGCTGTACGTGCCTTGAAAAATAAGGAGGTGCGTCGTATCATACTCACTCGACCGGCAGTGGAAGCAGGAGAAAATCTTGGATTCTTACCAGGCGATCTGCGTGACAAACTCGACCCTTACCTTCAGCCGCTATACGATGCACTGCGAGACATGATCCCGCAGCAGAAACTGCTGTCATATTGGGAGGATAATACCATAGAGATTGCTCCTTTGGCATTCATGCGTGGACGCACGTTGGACAACGCTTTCGTGATCCTCGACGAGGCTCAGAATGCTACTAGTGCTCAACTCAAGATGTTCCTTACTCGTATGGGACGCAATGCCAAGTTCATTATCACTGGTGACCTCACACAGGTAGACCTCCCTCGTCACCAACAGAGCGGTCTGCTCCAGGCTACAATGCTTCTGCGGGAAGTGAAAGGTATCGATGTGATAGAAATGGACCATAGCGATGTCATACGACACCGCCTTGTCACCGATATTATCCGCGCATATGATAACGCACCCCAACTGCAAGATTAATCTCGGACTGCATGTCGTCGGCAAACGCCCCGACGGCTACCACGACCTTGAGACTATATTCATCCCTGTACATGACTTCTGCGACGAGTTGGAGATTACACCAGCCACCACCAACTCTCCTTTTCCTACAATTATCCAAGAAGGTATTGCCCTCGATAATAACCCCGACGACAATCTCTGTATGAAGGCGTGGCAGCTGCTGAATAATGCATTCTCAATCCCCCCAGTTCAGATGCGCCTGAAGAAGAACATACCTTTCGGCGCAGGACTAGGAGGCGGTAGTAGCGATGCTGCATTCACAATCAAGATGCTCAACGAGATGTTTTCTCTCAACCTTACCGCAGAGGCTATGGAGAGTTATGCGGCACGTATTGGCGCCGACTGCCCATTCTTTATAGGCAACCAGACAGCCTATGCCACAGGGATAGGGGATGAACTCACACCTGTCGATTTCGACTTCCAAAAGTTGGGGCTCAAGGTGGTTGTCGAGCTCCCTGAGGGTGAGCACGTGAGTACCCGCGAGGCCTATGCAAATATTAGAATCAAGGATAGGAAATCAAGACCAGACCTCCGCGAAGCTATCTTCCGCCCCATTGCAGAATGGCGCGACCTCGTTATCAACGATTTTGAGGATTCTGTATTCCCTGCCCACTCTGCTATAGCTGCGCTCAAGGAGGATATGTACAACCGCGGCGCCTGCTATGCCAGCATGACGGGTAGCGGCGCCGCGGTGTTCGGCGTTTTTAAAATCAACCAATAAGTTTCTCTACAGCAGAGCAGAGGTAGTCGGCAGCTCCGGCCATCTGACCGTCTGCGGCAACTACGGCACGAATCTCGGACAACAACTGCTCGCGATCCTCTTCGCTCGTGACAAAGCGCGTACGGTTCTCGCGGATGACCTCCAGAACCTCGTTGTCACTCATCTTGGCAAACATCGCACGTGTGGAGGATAGCACCTGCGGATTGCTCTTCTCAAGCATAGCGTCAACCTCTCGGTCCTCAATTTTACCGTCAATGTTGGCAACATACAGCATGAGCAGCATCCGGTATTCCTCTTTGCTCAAGGTAGCATAGCTGAGAGTACTGCTGAACTCTTTGTGCTGTCGGTCCGGGAGAACAACGGCAGCTAAGATGCCGATGATGGCGGCACAAGCAAGACCACTGATGCCGATGGCGCCAAACTGAAGCGCTCCACCGTCGCAGCCGTAGCTGATGCCGATGGCAAGGGTGATGGTGAGAGCACAGATGATGAGGTTGCGACTCTCTGTAAGGTCCACGTGATTCTCCACAAGCGAGCGTATACCAACAGAACTGATCATGCCATAAAGTATGAGCGACACACCACCAATGGTGGCGGCAGGCATGGCATAGATGAGAGCGGCAAATTTGGGAGAGAAACTCAGCAACACGGCAATGACAGCGGCTATACGCACTACACGAGGATCAAAAACGCGCGTGAGATTCAGCACACCAGTGTTCTCCCCATAAGTGGTATTGGCAGGAGCTCCAAAGAGCGAGGCAAGCACGGTGGCAGCACCATCACCCATGAGGGTACGATGCAAACCGGGGTCTTCAAGGTAGTTGCGGTCGGTGGTGGAACCGATGGCACAGATGTCGCCAATGTGCTCTATCATGGTGGCTATGGCAATGGGCATGATGGCAATGATGGCGGTGAGGAGGAAATCCCACCGGCCTGTACTGAAGGCGTAGAGACCCGTGTCTCCCCACTGGAAGGGAAACCCTATCCAGGCAGCATCACGGATAACGCCGCCATCCACTTGGCCGGCAAGGGCGGCAACAACGTAGCTCACCAGGACACCAAGAAGAATGGGGATGATCTTAATCATGCCTTTGCCCCAAATATTACATACAATAACCACAAGGATGGCTACCAACGCTACCCACCAGCAGGTGAGGATGCTCTTGATGGCGGTACCGGCAAGGATAAGACCAATGGAGATGACAATGGGCCCTGTCACCACAGGCGGGAAGAGACGCATCACACGCTTCACGCCAAACGCCTTCACCATGGCGGCAAGCACGAAATAGAGCAGACCTGCTGCCACCACGCCAACACAAGCATAGGGCAGCGCCTCGGCTTGACTCATGCCCAGTTCCGAGCCCATGGCCACCACGGTAGCATAGCCGCCAAGGAAGGCAAAACTGGAACCTAAAAATGCTGGCACTTTCCACCGCGTAAACCAATGGAAGAGTAGGGTGCCCAAACCGGCAAAAAGCAGCGTGGCACTCACAGAAAGACCTGTGATGGTGGGCACCAATATGGTCGCACCAAACATGGCAAACAAGTGCTGGAAACCCAACACAAGCATTCGACTTTTACCCAATGTGCGGGCATCGTAGACAGCAGTAGTATTTTCCATATTATGTTATTGATGTTATTGTATCGTAAACAATTCTCTAGTCACATTTTCGTGCCAAAAATACGATCGCCTGCATCGCCAAGTCCGGGCAGAATATAGGCGTCCTCGTTAAGCCCGTTATCAAGGGACGCTGTGTATATCTCCACATCGGGATGCTCGGTCTGTAGGCGTTTCACTCCCTCCGGAGCAGCAACAAGGCACATCATTCGTATTTTGGTATAGCCGTCGGCTTTCAGTCGCCGCACGGCATCGCATGCACTTCCTCCGGTAGCCAACATGGGATCGGTCAGAATCACCGTGCGGTCTTTGCCCTCAGGCATACGGTAGTAGTAAAACACCGGCTCATGGGTGGTCTCGTCGCGATACATGCCGATGTGACCTACTCGCGCCGACGGAAGCAACTCGAGCAAACCCTCTACCATGCCCAATCCAGCGCGCAAAATGGGCACCACTACCACCTTGCGGGTGCCAATCTCTTTGGCTACCATCTTCTGCATCGGGGTCTCAATTTCAATGTCACGCAGAGGAAAGTCTCGCGTCACTTCGTAACCCATGAGCATCCCGATTTCACGTAGCAAGGCGCGAAAATCGTGGGTGGATGTCTGTTTCTTGCGCATCAGCGTGAGCTTGTGCTGCACCATGGGATGGTTGACTATATGAAGAGCCATGTTGTTATTTTTGTTTTGTGATACTGACGTTTTCTTTTTGATTTTGCAAAAATACTAATTGCATAGTGATAATGCAAATATTTTTTTCAACAAAAAATACACACAAAAAATATTTGGTTATTTCACCGATTAGTTGTAATTTTGCACTTTCAAATTAAATAATTCCCAAATTCAAAATTATACATCATGGTCGACTACAAAAAACTCGGACTTGTGAACACCCGTGAGATGTTCAAAAAGGCTGTGGGCGGCGGCTACGCCATCCCCGCTTTCAATTTCAATAATATGGAGCAGATGCAGGCTATCATCCAGGCCGCCGTCGAAACCAAAAGCCCAGTCATTATGCAGGTGAGCCGCGGCGCACGCGACTACGCTAATCAGACTCTCCTCCGCTACATGGCCGAGGGCGCTGTGGAGTACGCCAAGGAACTCGGTTGCCCCAATCCTCAGATTGTCCTCCATCTCGACCACGGCGACAGTTTCGAGACATGTAAGAGCTGCATTGATATGGGTTTCTCCAGCGTGATGTACGATGGTAGTGCTCTGCCCTACGAGGAAAATATTCGCATCTCGCGCCAAGTAGTGGAGTATGCCCACCAGCACGATGTCACTGTCGAATGTGAACTCGGCGTGCTGGCAGGGGTCGAAGACGAGGTGGCCGCCGAGGTGAGCCACTACACCAAGCCTGAAGAAGTGATCGACTTCGCTACGCGCACAGGATGTGACTCCCTCGCCATCAGCATCGGAACTAGCCATGGCGCATACAAGTTCAAACCCGAGCAATGCACCGTGGACCCGCAGACAGGTCGCCTGGTGCCGCCTCCCTTGGCATTCGACGTGCTCGAAGCTATCGAGAAGAAACTGCCCGGATTCCCAATCGTCCTTCATGGCAGCAGTAGCGTGCCGCAGGATGAGGTCGACACGATCAACGCTTACGGCGGCGCTCTCAAGGCTGCTGTGGGTATCCCCGAGGAACAGCTTCGCAAGGCAGCAAAGAGCGCTGTGTGTAAAATTAATATCGATAGCGACAGCCGTTTGGCTATGACTGCAGCCATCCGTAAACACCTCGCCGAGCACCCCGACCACTTCGACCCGCGCCAGTATCTCAAACCCGCTCGCGAGAGCATGAAGAAGATGTACATCCACAAGATTGTCAACGTCCTCGGATCCAACGATAAACTCTAATTAATCTATTCATTCTCTCTATCCGAGAGTCCTGAACTATAAAGGAAAACCTTTTGCGAACGGGCTGGTCAAATGCCAGCCCGTTCGTGTAGTTATAAGAGGCAACATGAAATGAAGTAATGCCTTCGCATCCCGCACCCCGTTTCATTAGCAATAAAACAAGTCCCCCGATAGTACTCGGGGGACTTGACTATAACCTCTGTGTGGTTTCTTTATTTCTTCTTGCCTTTTTTGGTGGCTTTGGCGCTGTTGTCCTGGATACCGAGCTTGGCCTTGATGGCAGCGGGAATGGCATCTTTGTGAACCACGATGTTCATGGTCTTGTAGCGGGCAAAGGCTTTGCTGACGAAGAAGTTGCCTCCAAATTCGCCATTGTACTGGCCCCAGCTGTTCTTCACCATGTAGTACTCGTTACCCATCTGGTCTTTGGCTTTACCGAAGATCAGCATACCATGGTCGTCGGTGGTCTCCCAGTTGTCGTATGCCTGCTGGCGCTCCTCCTGGCTCACCCAACGCTGGGGGGTGGGGTGCTTGGCAGCTTCGTCGGCAATCTCGCTGGCACTCATACCGCTCCAACGGGCCTGGTCGGAACCTACCTTGCCGGCAGCCTTCCCATCGGTGGCGGGAAGAACGGCAAAGCCCTTACGGGTATAACGGAAACCCTGCTCGCTGACATCAGAACCCCAGGCAACGGTGTAGCCGTTGTCAATGGCATAATCGAAAATCTCCATCATCTCGTCGATGGGCACATTGTAACTCAGCCCCCAACGCCAGTTGTCTTGAATCTCGATGACAAACTGCTCGTAGAAGGGATGATGGGTGAAACTGGTAATACTCACATAGTCATCGGCATTCAGACCCAGGCTCTCGCCGAAACTCTTGGGAGTGTACTCCTTGCCGTTGTATTTGAATTTCTCGGGTATCTCGCCGAGATAAACCTCGTGTACGGCAGCAATAGCTTTGTGCCACAGAGGCTCACCATCAGAACTCATCTGGAGTTTCTTGAGTTTCCCTTTGGCAATAGCATCTATCATCACGTCAGTGAGGGCGCTGAGCTCGGTGTGGTTGCTGAGGGTGTCACCATACATCACGCCAGGACGCATCACCTCTTCGGGTACCATACCATAGTTGCGCAGGCAGTAGATGACATCGTTGAAGGCTCCACCCTGCGAGAAACTCACATCACCGTGGGTGCGCACAGCGGCCATAGCACGGTCGTTGTAGGTCTTCTCGACAACGTACATCTCGCTCAGATCGTATTCGCCCTTGCCCTGTCGCAGCAACTCAGCCTCAAGGAAGGCTATGCCACTGTAGCTCCAGCAGGTACCGGCGTTGTTCTGGTCTTTCACCGAGGTGATGGGAATCATCTTGACAGTGTCAAATTTGTATCCCTCTTCCTCTGTTTTCTTCTCGTCTTGTGCATAGGCGGCACTGGCACAGATGGCCATGGCACCCAGGATAAGAAATATTTTTTTCATCGCGTTGTATTTATTTATTTTATTGTTTTTTTTATCTCGTTGCAAACGCTAAATTGCGATGCAAAATTACGAATTATTTCCCAATCTGCCTAATTCTTGCGCATGCACCCCACAAAATATTATTTAACGCAGATTAATTATTATATAATATGTTGTCAGTCACTATGTTCTGTTTGTTCCTATACTCCCGCCCATTGGGCTACCAAGCCCATACTATCCATGAGTTTGCATCATACCCCACCTATCAAATAAAAAATTACCCTTCGATAATTGCTTTTACTAACACCTGTTACCCTACCTTTATTTTAGGTTTCTTTAACAGTTTTTAGTGAATTTTAACAATCGCTAATTTATTGATACACAGCGTCCCCACTATGGCCGCTCCCAGTCCGCTCCCAGTCCGCTCCCATATCGCTGGCTTCTTCTCCCATCTCTGGGTGATGTTTGATGGCTGTTTTTTCTACCCTTTTTTACCCTATAATAAACATATAGCGTCGTGGGCATGGTCAATAGTCCCACATCTCTTCGCCCATCTCGAATACTTTCGATTCTATCTCCTGCGACTCCATGATGACATCCAAACCGGTAAGATAGTCTTTGATGGATCGATCATATACATTCGACTCTCGGGTAGTGTAGGCGTTATAATGCTGGTTGACGAATACCCAATCCCACGATGGAACAGCAGCCATGTTGCCGTCAATATAGGCATTGTGACGCACAAGAAGGGTCCGGACGGCGGGATGCTGCATCGGTATCCAGAAAAGAGGCAAGACGCCGAGGTAAATAGCCTCCTGACCAGCTCCTAACTCTCGATAGCGCTCCATGAGAGGAGCTAAGGCTAGGCGCCGCGAATCCATCTTCGTATCCCTACGCTCAATGTACCACGCCTCACGCAAGGCGTACTCCAGCACCTCCTGACCTTCAAAGTGGCGCGGCCGTATCACTGTCTCGTAGAGCTCATTGTCGTCCTCGTCATAGCCTATCTCCAAAAGTATGGTGTCGGCCTTGGTGTAGCGCTTTACAAACTGCTCGTTGTCGAGAGCAATATACATATTATCGTCCTCATAGATAGGTATCTCGCCAGCAACGACGGCATCCCATATAATATACGCGAGGGCCTTCTTCCCAAAGGTTATGAATTCGTCGTCGGGGAAATAGAAGAATTGGTTGAAGAGTTCTCGGCTGTCTATGGTTTTCCATAGGGTGGTGGTCCATATCACGTCGTGCTCGCGTAGATAAGGATAGGGAATCGGGCGCTGCTGGGCGGTGAGTTCAACGGGGTGTATGTCGTCAGGTAGCGGCGTACGACTCTGCCCTGCGACAAGTAGGGATGACGTAAGCATCAGTATGAGCAGCAGTGAGCGCATCGAAAGAAAAAGAGTTAAGAGCGTCAGGGAACACTCTTAACTCCTTGAATGTTGAGGTTAGTGTTGTGCTATTTTTAGTATTCCCACATATCCGACTCGATGTCGAAGATTCTCTCTTCGATCATCTGCGACTGGAGGATGGCATCCTGACCAGTGAGGTAGTCGGTGAGTTTGCGGTTGTAAACATTCGACTCGCGCACCACGTAGCTGTCAAAATAGCGCTGGATAAAGATGTCGTCGTACGAACGCTCCACGACGTCGTTATTGTCATCATAGGCGTTGGCATTGACAAAGAGCTGGCGTACGCGCATGTCATCCATGGGAATGCAGAACGATAACTCGTCGGAGAAGCCGCCGGCAAGGAGCTCTTTCATGAAGTGGAATCGCAACCCAACAATGCGCACTTTCATGCGGCTGTCCTGTTTGTCAATATACCACTTCTCTTTAATCTGTATCTTTGTGATGTCTGCAATATCAATATCTCGCGTCTTGTAGACGGTACGCTCCATAATCTCTCCTGTTTCCTCATCGTAGATGGGGTTACCTTCTTCGTCGGTGACAGCTTCCTGTACCGGAATGGGGTCGCCAGAGAGCATCTTGAGGGCTGCTTCAACATCCAACTCCTTGATCATATCATCATCCTCATAGGTGGGAATCTCGCCATTGCGGACACCCTTCATGATGAGGTTGATGAGACTGATACGTCCCTGCGTGTCGTTCTCAGTCGATACGGGGAAGTAGAAGAATTGGTTGAATTTCTCGTTGAAGTCTATTTCTCTCCATATCACGCATTCCCACACCACATCGCTCTCACGAAGGAAGGGATAGGGCATGGCTTTCTTGCCCACAACGATACCTTTCTGGTAGAAGTCGTTAGGGTTGCGCTGGTCGTCGGCATCGATGATGCTTTGTGCATTGGCTACAGTGCAGTAGGCCACGAGCGCGAGGGCATAAATGATGACTTTCTTCATAACGTTATAGGTTATTTGATGGTTGCAGTATAGGTAACATCCTTGGTCTTGCCGTCAGGCATCATCACCTTGGCAAGGATGGTGAGCTTCTCACCGCGTGTGGCTTTCTTCACAATGGAGGCTGCGGCCGCAGTGATACGAGGACCTTGGCAAGGCTCTTCCTTGGCTCCCACGGCAACAACCATCGACTGGATGCGAATCAGCCTGTTATCAATCTTAAGCAGGAAGTCGGGGTTCTTAGCAGGAATGACGGGGGTCCCATCGGAGATATCCTTCTTCGAGATGCGACCGCCATTGGCAACGCCGGCAACAGAGATGATAGGCGCAGGGATATCTTTCACTATCACCTTCTGGGTACCAACTCGCGTGGTCTTATTGTCAATGGTGGCGTCCACATTGATGGTGAGTGTCTTCTGACCGGGGGAGGGCTTGAGAACATAGCTCCCGTCTCCTTCTCCTTTGGTAAGCGTCCCTTGTCCATCAATGGTGGCTTTCAGGTTACGGGTGTCAATACCGGCCGCTGAGATGGTGATGGGATTGTCAAGACCTGCATAAACTACCTGGAGACCATCAAGACGAACCACACCGGCGGGTTTGGCCACGAAGTATTCATCTTCCGTGGTATATTCCTTGGTACCGCCGTCAGGCGACGACAGGGTGGCTCTAACGCGCACCACCTGTCGGCCAAGACTATTGCAAACGGTTTTGTAAACTACACCGCCATCTTCGTTGCTGGCAATCGTTTGTCCGTTAACATTGGCAGTAAACTTCTGGCGTGAGTCGTAGGCTCCCACGTTAATGGTTGTCTCAAAGACTCCTCCCTGCAAAATATAGGTCGATTTAGGACGCGAGATAAGCGCAACCTGGTCGAATGAGTAATCACCCTTGCTGACTTTCTTGTAGAGCATGTTGACGGCGTCAAACTCGGCGTTCATAATCTCGGCTTTGAGACGGGTCAGTGTGACCAATGCAGCACCTGAGATTACCTCGTCAAAGTTGAGAAGCTCCCACGACTTGGTATTGCCGTCTTTGTCATATCCGTCGGACATGTCAAGGGCTACCTTCACGTGGCTCGAATCCTCGCCAAGAACACTGTTGATGCGCTCCTTGAAGTTGAGAATTTTCTGCTTGATCAAATAGGCTGAGTGATCTTCATGCACTACACCTGCTTCACCCAGGAAGAAATTGGAGGGCTTGTGGTTGTCTTCCAACTGCTTATCCGTGAACCAGCTATAACCGCCAAAGTCAAGAGCGGCTTTCACGCTGTCTTGATAGATTTTGGTCTCATCGTTGGGGTCACGAAGTAAAAAGACTCGCTTGGTCTTCTCTCCGGTGGAGTAATCTTCAATCTCGGCCTTCCCGGTGATACTGCCGATGAAGAGGTACTGCTGACTATCAATATAGGCAGTGATGTCTTGCGAAAGACGCCGTATCTCCTGCGCCCTATTGTACATCTCGCGTACCTTGTCGGGACTGTTCTCCATGGCCTGGTCAAAGTTGGCGTAGGTGTCGTCAAGCTTCAGCACGAGATTCTTATTGGTCTCATGCATAGCAGTACCCACACTCTTGAATCCGTTGACGACCTCGGCCGAGACGTTCAGTGCCAGCATGGCGGTGTACACGAGGTACATCATTGTTATCATCTTTTGTCGCGGGGTTTCCGGACAGTTTGTTGCACCCATTGTCTAATTCTTTGTTGGTTGTCTATTCGTTTTGGTGGTACGTATGAGTGTAGTATGGTGCTGTCAGATTCTCGTCTGCATGGCGGCAAGCATGTTGCCGTAGACGTTGTTGAGCTCGGACACCTTGCGGGTGAGGGCGTCAACCTGCTCTTTGTACTTCATGATGCCATCGGCGGAAGAGGTGAAGTTGGCTAGCATGGTGCCCATCTTCTCTTCAAACTCTTTATTGATGCTCATCTGCGTCGAGGCATTGTTGATCTGCATCTCGTACATGGCGTTGATGCTGCTCAGGCTTGCCGACATCTTCTTCATCTCCTCAACATACGACACTTCACCGTTGAGCGACTGTGCGGTCTCCTGATAGATGGTGGATAGTGTGGAGATGGCCTCGGGGGCACCCTGCATGCTCTCAAGCAGGCGTCCGGCTTGGCTGGCTACACCGTCCATATTGCTGACAAATTTGTCGGTGGCAGCAGTGACGTTAGACATATTGTTCATCGAATTGGCACTATCGGCAAGGTTCTGCATACCTTGTCCTAAGCGGTCAATGAGTTCAGAACTTATATGGGCATCTTCCAGCATCTTGTCCAACTTGGCAGTGAGGGGATCTTTGCTGATAGCTTTGCCGTTCTCATCGTACTCTACCTCGCCCTTCTCAAGGGAGGCTTCGTCAAGGATACCGGCAAGCTCGGGGTAGACCAAACTCCAGTCCCACTCTTTGTGTGGCGGTTCAAAAGCAGAGAGAAAGAAGATGACACCTTCTGTGCTCATACCTGCAATCAGCATTTCGTTGGCACCTGGCCAGTGCATGATTTTGAATAGTGCACCGACGATAACAACGGCGGCACCCCAACCATATAGGTAGGCCATGAAGGTTTTGTAACCCTTGCTGCGGACGAGATTGTTAAGAAAATTCATAATATGATTCGTTTTTTTATTGATTTTTGCTTGTTTTCCGTTGAAGATTTCTTTGTGGATGGTTAACGTGCCACGTTGGAAGCGGTACGCAGGTTGTCACCCTTCACGCGACCCAAGTAGGGCTGTACACAGCGAAAACCGATATAGCACTTCGCCGTGTCCATGAACTCGTAGTCGCGGGTCTGCACCTGGATGAAGTATTTCTGATCTTTCCAGCTACCACCACGTATCACTTTGCGCTTCATGGCCATCGGGTCATCATCCTTGACATTGTAGTTGTAGTAGGGAGTAAGTGCATTGGCAACGATGTAGGTTGATTCATTGTATGCGTCAAGGCACCACTCACTGACGTTGCCGGACATATCATAGAGACCATAATCGTTGGGGGCATAGTGACCCACCATGAGGGTCTTCACACCACCGTCATCGTCATAGGCCCCTTTGAGAGGCTCATAGTTAGCCAGGAAGCATCCGTTGGGATTGCGCACGTAGGGACCTCCCCAGGGATAAGGCTGAGCCTGGATACCACCACGCGCTGCATATTCCCATTCGCTCTCAGTGGGCAGACGGAAATCGTTGAGGGTGGAGTAATTGATACTCTCAAGATAGTTGTTGAGCATGTTGGAACGCCACACACAGAATGCACGGGCCTGACGCCAGCTGACGCCCACAACGGGGTAGTTGTCATAGGCCGGCGAACTGAAGTAGTTGCGGGTGTAGTCCTCGTTCATGCTATAGGCGTAGTCGTGCACCCAGCAGAGGGTGTCGGGGTAAATGTTGATGTATTCACGCTGAATCTGAGAACTGCGGTTGTTGAGACCTTGCGGACGTACGGCAAAGGAGGAACCACGGTATTCACTCTTCGGCTGTCCACTATGATCTTTGGCAGCCACCTGCTCGTAGTCAATATAGTAGTATTCATAGTTCATCTTGGAGGCATCAACTGCGCGGCGGTGGTTGATGTCGACAATATAGAAGCCTCCATCGATAAGAGCTTGGCGCACTTCGGCATCTTTGTAGTTGATTTTGGTTTTGTAGTTTAGTATCGGCGGGTCGAGGGGCTCACCATAGCTGTCCTCTTCAATGAGGAAACCTTCGATGCCAGCCTCGCCGAGAATGCGACGTGCTACGGAGTCGCGCACGGCAACTACAAACTGGCGGTATTCGTTGTTCGTGATTTCAGTCTCATCCATAAAGAACGATCCAATCTGCATCTTGCGGGGCTGGGGAGTGCGGCCGTAGGTGACGTTCTGCACACCGGCACCCATGGTGTAGTTGCCCTGGTTGACAAAGACCATGCCTTTGAGGTCGATGTCTTCGAAGAAGGGTCGATCGTTGACGCCGGTCACCTCACCCTTGTTTGAGGATTTGCACCCGCAGACAAGCAGTGCCGAGGTGGCGAGAAGGAAAAGCATCTTTTTCATATTGCTGTTGTTTTTGTTGCGCGAAATGGTGTTGTTGGGTATGGCTTATATATATTTATAATATTGTTCTATATCCTTAGTAAAGGTAGCGTGTGTTGCGAGACGATGTGGGCGCTTGGCGTGTGGCCCCAAAGCGTATGCTGCCGTTGGCAAAAATCTCTATGGTACCAAAGCTGCGCCCGGAGCGCATGGTGCCCAGTTTGGAGGTAGTGAGGTCGTAGGCTACGCCAATACGAAGCCAGTTGAGGTTCGAAAAGTTCCAGTTGATACCAGCCATGAAGGTGAACGCGTCACCAAGGCGGTAGCCAAGTCCACCCCAGAATGCATTCTCGTAGTCGAGCAGCATGGCTGCCTCGGCTTGGAAAACAGAAAAGTCGGCGGTCTTGAAGAGCACCGAAGGCTTTAGCTTGAAGGAGGGATTATAGGGGAAGGAGTATTCGTAGCCTCCCATGAGATAGGCCGTGCGTGCATTCTCCCAATGTAATTCATCACTGTGCGAGCCAAGCAGGTTTTTGACCGAGAGACCAACATAGTATTCACCAGGCACTTGGTAGTACAAACCTGTGGATACGTCAATCATCATCTCCGACACCTCTTTGCCATTCACTGCGGGATCGCCTGCCGAACTGGTGGGATTGGTGGGGTCACCAGTAAGATCGGAGGCACCATAAAGATCGGCAGTATTGAACGTGAAATTGTAGAGGTTGGCCTCAATACCTGCCGACAGAGTACCAGGACCCCAGTACATGCGGAAAGCGTAGTCAATATCGACGGTTGAATTGGTATGGTAGCCTATGGATTGGGAATTGAACGTGGCACCAATACCGCCATGTAGGAAGTTGACGGGGAGGTCAACGGAGAAGAGGAAGTTGACGGGAGTGCTACCTGCAGAGGCTCCGTCAACGGGCGATTGCAGATCCAAACCGAGCCATTGGTTGTTGTAAAGAAGGGTCAGCGACAAGGCGCCCGAACTGCCTGCGTATGCGGGATTGTAGCTGAGCCGATTGAACATGAAGTGGGTGTACTGACCTTCGTTTTGTGCGTTGGCAACAGAGGATAACAATCCCATGAGGAGCAAAAATGAGACCATTTTGTGCTTCCAAAATTGCATTCCCTGTCTTATTGTTTTCGCCACAATGGCTTGTTTTTTACGTAGTTGCGAATTAGTTGCTGCAATGGCGCGCGGACTATACCTATGCGGAATTGATTGTGCAAAAATAATAATAATTATTCAAATAAGGCAAAAAAAATGAAAAAATATTTTTTTCGACCTATTCTGCTGCTTTTATTTTGCATTGCGGAAAGTCTTCTCTTAATTTCCTGATGGTCTCCCAGGCCTCCCAATGGGGCATGCGCACGTCGAGGACAAGGGAGTAGGGTGGAGCGTCATTATCGCTCAGTATCATTACGTCATCCTGCCATTCGTCAGGGAGTTCCTGAATGGTGGTGAAAGCCTCTCCATGCGAGGCTACTTGCATCAATTCAATGTTATAACGCAGGCTGTCGAAGGGATGAGGGTCGCGGGGACTGGGTTTGGGTTCGGTGAGGAATTTGGAGTAGACAGAGTCGAACATCTTATCCTGAGCCTTCCAGCGTTCTTCGTAGCCCGGTGGCAGCACGCGGATATTGACGGGTTGGCTACCACGGATACCGATGGCCGCAGCGGCACGATGGGTGAGGTCGACAACGTTGCGTTTGGGACAGCGATCATTAACGCGCACAATGACCTGTTTGCCGTTATTGCGGTTGGTCACCATGAGCATAGTGCCCATCTTGAGGTTGATGTGGGCGGCGGTGAAAAGGTTCTGGTCAAAAATCTCGCCGTTGGCGGTTTTCCGGCCCTCGAAGCGGTCGTGGTAGAAGGTGCCGTGATGGGGATATTGCGTCACCGTATCTGTGATGTCAATTTTTTGCGCCGAAATTGTCGCCGCAAGACATAGTAGAACGGTGAGGAAAAAATGTCTATGAAAGAGCTTTACCATACCACAGCGTCAGGGTGGAACCATTGGCCATGAAGACGCAGCACTTGTTCGATGACGTCGCGCACGCACCCGTGGCCTCCAGTGTAGTGCGAGACGTAATCCACCATGTCTCGTATCTCAACCGCTGCGTCGGCAGGACAGGTGGCTACGCCAGCGCGCTGCAGCAGGGGATAGTCGGGTATGTCATCACCCATACACAGCACTTGGTTGTCACAGAGGTTGTTGTCAATGAGGAATTGATTGTAGGTGTCTATTTTGTTACCGCAACCGGTGTAGACTTGTGTGACACCGAGGGCGTGCATGCGATTGTCGATGCTCTTGGAGTGACCCCCGGAAATGACGGCTATGATATATCCTTTCTTTACGGCATATTGTAGAGCGAAACCGTCTTTTGTATTGCAGGCGCGTATCATATCGCCATCGGCGAGGGTCCACACGCTTCCGTCGGAGAGTACGCCGTCAAAGTCGAAAACGAAGGCCTTGATGGATTGTAGTTTTTCTTTGTAGTTTATCATAGTGTAATGTAAATCAGTGTTATGTGTTTATTATTGGTTGGCGTACGATAGCATCTGTTCATAGCATTGTCGCCATCCCTTCCATTCGGCGATGTCGGAGAGGTTCTGATTATGAACAATGCAACAGTAGGTGCCGCCGACGATACGTATCTTATCAATGAGTGATCGATAGGAAGCAATACCCTCTTCTGGACTCATTTTGAGGTATTTTTGCAGAGTGGTATCCATCACACAGAAAGGATGTATGGTCAGTTCCGTCTGCAGGTCGCGTTCGAGGTCGTAGAAAGGGTAAGGTGTGCTGATGCCGGCTCGAAATCCTATGGCGTCAGGGTAGCCCATGGAGAAATCATTATGGATGCCTGCGTGGAGGAGTATGCGGTAGGCGTCAGGCAGGCTCAGCCGCAGGAAGTGGTAGCGGGAGCGTTTGACGGGGCGGTGCAGTATGTCGCTCAGTCGTTGGCGCTCCTTGTCGATCAGTGAGGGGTGATCTATGGTGCGGTAGCCTGGGTGAATGCCCATACGACCATAGTCACCGATGTGTTGCACTAGTTCGCGGAAGTGCCGGTTGAGGTAAGATGCTGGCTTGTCGAACTCGCCATAGTCGGCCAACAACACAAAGAAGATGAGGTCGGCCTTCGGCATGGTACGATGGTGGGTGATGATGTAGTCAAAGGTGTCAAAGGGATCGTCGTCGCGGTGCAGTAGCACGCGAATACGGCGCACTACCTCACTGGGGTCACGGCGCACAATGAGGTCGCGCAGCATGGCCACCGATGTACGGAAGAGACCTTTGTGAAGGTAAGACCATGCGGCATCGATATCGACGGTCTGCACGAAGTGGTAGCTGGGCTGCCGGATCGGCAGGTTGGGGTAGCGTTCATGCAGCGCTGCGGCAATCATCTGTGCCCACTGTTCCACCACGGGTTCGTCAAGGAAGCCTTCGCGGTAGGCTATGCTCTCTGTCGCGCTAAAGCGTCCGTGTTGGTCGGTGCGGTGAGGTAGGTATTCCTCATATCGTGATACCATAAAGAAAGTGGCCGCCAGAGGATCGAAGTCGAAATCAATGTCGCGCCCATAAATGGGGTAGAGTATCCACTGTCCGTTGCGACATTCTGCATGGGGCTCTTGGTCCTCAATGGAGGTCTCCTGCAGCAGACCATGGGATTTGATGAAGAGCCCGTCACCGAGGCGGCGGCGGCCGTAGTTGAGCTTGGCGTCGTCGCTGGAGAGGAAGAGGTCTTCGTCAGTGGTGATGCTGTAGTCGATGTGCAGCAGGTGACCGAAGATGACTCCTAACGTATAGCCCAGTCGGTTTGTAAGTTTGGGTGTATGGATGAGTAGCATTTAGGCTGCAAAGATACGAACTTTTTCCAAATTGGTGGCGTCGAGGTGCATTTCCACTCCTAAAGGTATAGCTATGTTATTGTCTCCCAGGTGTCCAAAGGGCGCTCCGAAAATCACCGGACAGCTGCTCCCCTGCATCGCTTCGCTGATGATTTGGAAAGCCGTGCGTCCAAAGGGTGTGCTGTTGTCATGCATCTCAGTCATGCCGCCCACCAGAAGTGCCGCCAGGTCGTCGAGCATGCCTGCCCGGTGTAGTGCTTGCATCATGCGGTCGAGGTGGTAGAGGTACTCGTCGAGGTCTTCGATGAGAAGTATTTTACCATGAGTATCTATTTGAGAGCGTGAACCTAAGAGGCTATATAGGATGGAAAGATTTCCGCCCACCACAGGTGCTTCGATGGATTCCATGGCAGCTCTTCCGGTGGCGCTCCAGGTTATCTCCTGTTTTTCACCCAAAAGAGTGCGCCGCAGGCTCTCGGTGGCCGGGGTTGGAGAGCCGGTGATATTAATGGGCATCGTGGCGTGGAGGGTGGCATGACCGAGAGCGGCATGGATATGGCTGTGCAGCACTGTGATATCGCTGTAGCCGATGATCCATTTGGGACTCTGTGCATAGCGGCTGAAGTCGAGTCGGTCGATGATGCGAACTGTACCATAACCACCTCGGCAGCATGCGATTGCGCTGATACTCTCGTCGTCGAGACATTGTTGCAGCAACATGGCGCGGTGCTCGTCGCTACCTGCCAGTTGTCCTTCGGTGTCGAAAAGCCCCTCTGGCAGCACGGGAACAAGACCCCAGGAACGGAAAAGATCTATTGCTGGCGCTATCTCTTCGTACGTCACACTTCGTGCTGGTGCTACAAGGGCGATACGATCACCCGCAGTAAGATTTCTTGGCGTCATAACTTTTAACAACGTGTGTTTTCTGTTTTTATTGCTCAAAAATCAAACCGTTTGATCAATAACCAGTTTTTTAACCAGCATTTTAGGCTTCTTTGGGTGCTCATCAAATTTGGTATTGATGTAGTTTTTAACCCTGTGTTAATAAAAATGTTTCTTTATTCCTAATTTATTTGTTATCTTTGCATCGTTTTTAAATATTTATATTTAGGATGAACGAACAGGTATCAGCAACGCTTAAATCGTCAGAAACAGAAGACTGGATTGACTACCATTGGCTTCGTCCGCTGGGATACCGATGGGCAAAGCTCTTCGCTAAACTGGGTACTCATCCCAATACTGTGACGGTGTACTCCATGATTCTGGGCGCAGTCAGTTGTATCTTCTTTGCCCAGGGTAGTATTTTCTACGAGGGGCTCTGTGGACTATTGCTCAATGTCGTGGGTTTCCTGCTGCTCTATTGGGCCTATGTGTTTGACAATACCGATGGACAGTTGGCGCGTATGACAGGCAAGAAAAGCAAGTTGGGGCGCATACTTGATGGTGCCGCGGGCTATGCGTGGTACATTCCCATCTATGCTGCCATCGTATATCGTTTCTATGTGCATCACGATATGGAGTTTTCGTGGTTGGGTATTGCCGATACGCAAACCAATGCCTTGATAGCTACTGGTGTGGTATTTGTTCTGGGTCTTGTGTCGGGCGTGGTGTGCTTGGCCAACCAACAGCGTACGGCCGACTACTACATTCAGATTCATCTCTTCTTTCTCAAGGGAGAGAAGGGCAGCGAATTGGATAACTCAGAGAAGCAGAAGGAGTTGCTTGCACAGATGAACGAGATGACACCCTGGTGGGAGCGGTTGGTGCAGAAAACCTACGTTACCTACACCTTGCAACAGGAGAAGCGTACACCCTGCTTTCAGGCCCTCATGGCCAAACTGAAAGAAAAATATGGTAATGCCGAACAGGCTCCACAAGATGTTAAGGATCGTATCCATGCCTTCTCGCTATCCAACATGAGGTATGTCTTTACCCTTATCTTCAACTTTCGCACCATATTCTTGATGCTTTTCTGCGTGCTTGACCTCCCGGCTGAGTACTTCCTTTTTGAAATCATCGTCATCACCCTCTTGGAGTCTTACACCATTCGTCGTCACGAGGCTTTCTGCCGCCAGTGCGCCGCTACAATCGACTAACAGAACTGCTCATCTATGGTAAGAAAACTAACCAAACAGGGCTGGACGAACATTTTTTTCGGTATCGGGGTGGTCACCGTGGTGGTGATGTTCTTTACCTTTGATATGAGCTTCGCCGACTTGTGGCACCGCATTTGTGATGCCGGCTATTGGCTCATCCCTATTCTGGGCTTATGGCTTATTATCTATGCCATGAATGCTGTGGCGTGGGGCATGATCACCGGCAACGTGAAACAGAAGCACCAGAAAGTGGGAGTGTGGCGCACTTACAAGTTAACCATCTCGGGATATGCATTGAACTACACCACTCCTGTCGCTGGTTTGGGGGGCGAGCCCTACCGCATCATGGAGTTGTCGAAAGACATAGGTAACCAACGTGCCACCTCGTCTGTCATCCTTTATGTGATGACGCATATTTTGGCGCATTTCATCTTCTGGATTGCTGGCATTGCCATTTTTGTAGTGATGGCGCTCAGCGGTTATGCCGAATGCACTGTGGGTTTGGGTGTGGTGACGGCGCTGACGGCGGCAGTGATAGGTTTTGGTATCTATGCTTTTTCACGCGGTTACCAACACGGTTTAGTCTTCAAGGCAGTGAAACTCATGGGCCGCATACCGGGTCTCGGCAGGGTATCTATGCGTATGCTGCGCAACCACGGGCATGCCTTCTTCAAGATAGACGAACAGATACGCTTGCTTAATCAGCAGGATAAGAAAACCTTCTATTGCAGCCTGCTGGTGGAGTTTCTTTCGCGCATGGTGCAGAGCCTTGAGATTTTCTTCATGCTTATCCTTGCGGATGCGGGGTCGGACAATTTGTGGATGCTTTACCTGCAGTCGGTGGTGGTGCTCACGGTGATGACTATTATGTCGAATCTCTTGGGATTCTTGCCCATGCAGTTGGGAGGCCAGGAGGGTGGCATTGCCATTGGTTTGGCGGTACTCGGCATCGTCAGTGGAGAGGCTTTGCTTTGCATTGGTGTGATATGCCGTGTGAGAGAAATCTTCTGGATAGTTGTAGGACTTGTACTGATGAAAATAAACCAGACAGTGAAAATGAAGACAGCAGTTATTATGGCCGCCGGCATGGGTACCCGTTTCGGTGACCGCACCAAGGTGATGCCCAAGGGCTTCATTCCATTCATGGGTATGCCCATGGTGGAGCGTTCCATACGTACGTTGTTGCGTTGCGGTGTGCGTCGCATCATTATTGGCACCGGATACCACCGCGAATACTATGAGGAACTAGCCAAGAAATACCATCAGGTGGAGTGTGTGTTCAGCCCTCGCTTTGCTGAGACTAACAGCATGTATACGCTGTGGAATTGCCGAGAGAGTATCGCTGATGACGACTTTTTCTTGTTGGAGTCGGACCTGGTTTTTGAGCGCAAAGCCATTGAGTCGCTGAAGACCTGTCCCTTTGATTCGGCGATGCTGATTACCCCCGTCACCAAGTTCCAAGACCAATACTATGTGGAGATGAATGACCACAACGAACTTGTGAACTGCAGCACCGACCCTGCTGCCCTTACTGCATCTGGTGAGTTGGTGGGTATCCACAAGGTGAGTAACAGCTTTTACCGTATATTGTGCCGCGAGTTTGAGAAGGTGATGGAAGAGAAACCCAAACTGGGTTATGAGTTCATGCTGCTGGATGTGTCGCAACGCGTCACACCGATGCATGTGATGAAGGTCGATTCGCTGCAATGGTATGAAATCGATGACGACCACGATTTGGCCTATGCAGAGGAGAATGTGAGGATATAAAGAGTAGAGATTAAAGGATTAAGACAATTTTAGTATTAAGAATAAAACAACACAGATTATGGCGAATAAGAAAGTTTACCTCGGCATGATTGCCGATATTATGCATCCCGGTTTGATCAACATCATCACCGAGGGTGCCAAGTATGGCGATGTGATGATAGGCCTGTTCACTGATAAGGCCATTGCCACCCACAAGCGTCTGCCTTACTTGAGCTACGAGCAACGTAAGAATGTGGTGGAGCATATCAATGGTGTTGCCGAGGTGGTGCCTCAGGACGAGTGGAGCTATGTGCCCAACCTAATGAAGTACAAGCCTGACTATATTATTCATGGCGACGATTGGTGCGAGGGCCCCGAGAAGTACCTCCGTGATGAGGTTTTCAAAGCGATGGAGCAGATTGGCGGCAAGGTGATAGAGATTCCCTATACCAAGGGTATCACCTCGTCAGGGTTGGCTTCGGAATTGGAGTCTCTGGGCACTACCCCGCAAGCGCGCATGAAAAGCCTGCGCCGTCTCATCTCTGCCAAGCCTATAGTGCGCATCATGGAGAGCCACTGTGGTCTCACGGGCCTTATCATAGAGCATACTAAGATGCAGGAGGGTGATGCTACCCGCGAGTTTGACGGTATGTGGGCATCGTCGCTCACCGACAGCACCAGCAAGGGTAAGCCTGATATCGAGGCTGTCGACCTTACCACCCGTCTCCATGACCTCAACGACTCGCTGGAGGTCACTACTAAGCCTGTTATTTACGATGGCGATACAGGCGGCAAAGTGGAGCACTTCGTCTTCACCGTGCGTACACTGGAACGCCTTGGAGTGTCGGCCGTTATCATTGAGGACAAAGTGGGTTTGAAGCAGAATTCGCTCTTTGGTACCGATGCCGTTCAGACACAGGACACCATCGAGGGCTTCTGTCACAAGATTCGTTCTGGCAAGGAGGCTCAGGTGACCAACGACTTCATGATTATTGCCCGTATCGAGAGCCTCATCGCCGGTAAGCCTGTTGAGGACGCCTTGGAGCGTGCTTTTGCCTACGTGGAAGCTGGCGCTGACGGCATCATGATACATAGCAAGAACAAAGACGGCATGGACATCAAGGAATTCTGCACACGTTTCCGTGAGCGTGATAGCCACACTCCCATCGTTGCTGTCCCTACCACTTATGCTCAGTTCACCGAAGAGGAGTTGGCTGAGTGGGGCATCAATATCGTTATCTATGCCAACCACATGCTGCGTAGTGCCTATCCCGCTATGGTAAAATGTGCCGAGAGCATTCTCGAACACCACCGCTGTCAGGAGGCTTCCGCCGACTACTGCATGCCCATCAAGGAGATTCTCAACCTCATCCCCGGCACCAAGAAAAAGTAAAAGAATATGATTAGTCCTAAATTCTTTATAGAGACTCTCAAGGAGCACGGTATTGACTTCTATGCAGGAGTGCCCGACTCGTTGTTGAAGAATATCTGCGCTTATATCGCCGATAACGTTGATCCCTCGCATAATATCATCACAGCCAACGAAGGTGCTGCCGTGGGTTTGGCGGCGGGATACCATCTCGCCACGGGCAAGACGGGTGTGGTATATATGCAGAACTCCGGCGAGGGCAATATCATCAATCCTTTGGCGTCGCTCACTGACCGAGAGGTGTATGAAATACCTGTGCTTTTGCTCATCGGCTGGCGTGGCCGTCCTGGTGTCCACGATGAGCCGCAGCATGTGAAGCAGGGCAAAGTGACCACAGGACTGCTCAACGTCATGGGTGTGAACTATGAGGTGCTCTCGAAAGAGGAGGACAAGGCAGCCAAACAGATTGCCAAGGCTGTCGATGCTCTCCATCGCAATGAGGTGTTTGCTCTCGTGATTGAGAAGGATACCTTCGAGGATTATAAGTTACAGCATGTAGAGGAGGTCGCCGGTCTCACTATGAGCCGTGAGGAAGCCATCCAAACAGTTGCAGCTGCGCTTGGCGCCGACGATTGCATTGTGAGCACCACAGGAATGATCAGCCGAGAGCTTTTTGAATACCGCGAGGCTGAGAAACAGGGCCATGAGCGTGATTTCCTCACTGTGGGTTCCATGGGTCATGCTTCGCAGATTGCCCTCGGCATTGCGTTGGCACAGCCGCAGCGCCATGTGTGGTGCTTTGATGGTGATGGCGCCACGCTAATGCATATGGGCAGCTTGGCTATCACCGCCAGCAAGCAGCCGAAGCATTATGTCCATGTTGTCTTTAACAATGGTGCCCACGATAGTGTGGGTGGTCAGCCAACCGTAGGATTGAAGATCGATCTTCCTGCGGTGGCACGTGCTGTGGGCTATCAGAAGACCTACAGTGTTTGCGGTAAAAGTGAGCTTGTGCAAACTCTTGCCAGCCTACGTTCTGAGGAAGGTCCTGTGCTGCTTGAGGTGAAAGTGCGCAAAGGTAATCGCAAAGATTTGGGTCGCCCCACCACAACACCCATACAGAATAAAGAGGCGCTCATGAATTTCCTAAAAAAATAAAGACATGGAGCTAAAGGATATCAAAATCAAACGCAACGTATTGCTCAATCCTGGTCCAGCCACCACCACCGACACTGTGAAGTTGGCGCAGGTTGTGCCTGATATTTGTCCTCGAGAGAAGGAGTTTGCTGGTCTTATGCATGGTCTTCGTGGCGACTTGCTTAAGATTGTTCATGCCGATCCCAAGGAATATACTTCTGTACTCTTCACTGGTTCGGGAACTATCAATATCGACATCTGCCTCAATTCGCTTCTTCCTGAGGGTAAGAAGGCTTTGATTGTCAATAATGGTGCTTATAGCACGCGTGCCGTTGAGGTATGTCAGTATTACGGACTTCCGCATATCGACCTTCGCTCGTCGGTGTTTGAGCTTCCGGACCTTGCTTTGGTGGAACGCACATTGCAGGAAAATCCAGACATAGCCCTTGTCTACACGACGCATCACGAGACTGGTACGGGTATCCTCAATCCCATTCGAGAGATTGGTGCTTTGGCGCACAAGTATGGTGCTATCTCAGTCTTTGATACCACGTCGTCACTGGCTATGATTCCCATTGACGTACAGCGCGACAATGTAGACTTCTGTATGGCTTCTGCCCAGAAGGGCATCATGGCTATGTCGGGTCTTTCGTTTATTATTGGCCGCACTGATGTGATTGTTCGCTCAAAGGATTATCCCAAGCGTTCTTACTACTGCAACCTTTTCTTGCAATACGACTACTTTGAGAAGACAGGGGAGATGCATTTCACACCTCCTGTACAGACCATTTATGCCACTATTCAGGCCTTGAAAGAGTATTTTGCTGAAGGAGAAGATGCGAAGTGGGCACGCCACCTGCGTGTTAATAAAGCGTTGCATGAGGGTCTTGCAGCCTTGGGCCTCAAGGAGGCCATTGATCCAGCCATACAGTCGGGTTTGGTTATTTCTGTGCTTTATCCCGATATGGAGAAGTGGAATTTCGAGCGTGTGCATGACTACTGCTATGAGCGCGGGTTCACCATCTATCCTGGCAAGATTAGCACCACCAATACCTTCCGTCTCTGCTCTCTTGGTGCTATTGATGAGGAGGATATCCACCGATTTATTCCAGTGCTGAGAGAGGCGATAGAGGCGCTATGATTTTAGAAGATTCTGAGGTTTAAAAAAGAGAGGGGGCTGCCTGTGAAGGCGGCCCCCTTGTGTTTGGAGAGATGTGGTGTGCTTTATAGTGCTTTAAGCAGGTAGCGCAGGATGAATAGTGCTGCGAGCACCCACATGGTGGGGGAGATTTTTTTGATATTGACTTTGCCCGTGCATGCGTTGAGCACCACATAGACGATGATGCCGATCATGATGCCGTCGCTGATGCTGTAGCACAGGGGCATGAGGAGCATGGTGAAGAAGGCGGGTATGGACTCGCTGAAGTTGTCCCATTCGATCTTGTTCACGCCGGAGCACATCATCACACCCACAAGGATAAGTGCGGGGCCTGTGGCTTGTGCGGGAATGGAGAGGAAGAGTGGGGCGAAGAAGAGTGCCAGAGCAAAGCACAGCGCGATAGTGAATGCGGTGAGGCCAGTGCGGCCGCCCTCGCCGACGCCTGCGGCGCTTTCGACATAGGTGGTAGTGGTGGATGTGCCGAGGCAGGCGCCTGCGGTGGTTGCCACAGCGTCGGCCATGAGCACCTTGCCGATGCCTTCGATCTTGCCATCTTCCTTCACATCGTATGCCTTCATTGAGACGCCTACTACGGTGCCTATGGTGTCGAACATATCAATGAAGAGGAATGTGAACACCACGATGAGCATATCCCAAGTGAAGATGTTGTGCCACTCGAACTGACAGAAGATAGGAGCGACGCTTGGGGGAGTGGACACCACGCCGTCGAAGTGAGTGACGCCCATGGGAATGCCGATGATGGTGGTGGCTAGGATGCCGAAGAGAATACCGCCGCGGACCTTGAGGATGATGAGTACGCTGGTGATGGCGATACCGATGAGAGCCAGGAATGTGGCGCGGTCGGCAAAGTTGCCGAGGGTGACGAAAGTGGCTTGGTCGGACACCACGATGCCGCAGTTCTTGAGACCGATGAAGGCGATGAAGAGGCCGATACCTGCGCTGATGGCTGTCTTGAGGCCTGCGGGTATGGCGTCGACGATGAGTTCGCGGATTTTGAAGATGGTGAGAAGGATGAAGATGATACCTTCGATGAAGACGGCGGTCAGAGCGAACTGCCAGGTGTAGCCCATGCCGAGGCAGACGGTGAATACGAAGAAAGCGTTGAGACCCATACCTGGAGCGAGACCGAAGGGTTTCTTGGCATAGAACGCCATCACGAGGGTGCCGATGATAGCGGCGAGAGCCGTTGCGGTGAATACTGCGGTGATGGGCATGGGATTGTCGCCTCCGCCTAGTGCAGAGAAGATGTTGGGGTTGACGGCCAGGATATAGGCCATGGTGAGGAAGGTGGTGATACCGGCCATTATCTCGGTGCGCACCTTATGCTGAGTGGGATCGAACCCGAAAAGTTTCTGAAGCATGAGTGTAAAGATTAAGCTTTAAATATTAGAATACCCATTTGATGCCGAGGCATGGGGCGATGTTGAAGCCTTTGTTGTCGGCCCATTCGGCACCGCTCTTCCAGCCGCCTGCGAAGTTGTAGGCCAGTTCTATCTCGCCGCCGATGTTCAAGTTGGGGCAACCGAAGTGCTGACCGACGTTGTACCAAATCTGAGGTTCGCTGAGTATGACCCAGTCGGTCTCTTCAGTACCCCAGTTGACTTTTTCGCCCCAGATGTCGAGGAAACCGCTGAAGGAAAGACCTTTCACGTTGAAGATATCTTTCATGCCCCACACAAAGGTGAACTGCAGGGGCACGTTGTCTTCAGCGTCCTGGATGCTCTTGAACATAAGTTCGAAGGTGAATGTGTTGCGGAAGTCGGCGCTGTGGAGGAAATATTCGACACCGAATAGCCAGGCGTTGTTGGCGAGGATGCCGCCGTTCCATTCGACGTGCAGGCTGAAGGGCTCGAGGGCAGTTCCTTTCCAGAAGTTGAGTGCACGGGCGATTTCGGTGTAGTATCCGGTGGGGGTGGTGATGGGGTTATCGGTGGGGTGATAGATGTCGTTGAAGAAGAAAGTGGAGCCCCAGTCGTCGGCGTAGAAGCCTTCGATGGTGGTTGTGAAGTGGCCGCGCTGGAAATCGTACATTTCCTGGATGTTGGTCTGTGCGTTGACCGCAGCACCGAGGCCGAGCAGCATGGCTGCAAGAAGTAAAGTTTTTTTCATGATGATTTGATATTTAGTGGGTTAAACGTTTTTGTGTTCTTCTTTGGAAAAAGTTTTATAGCCGCAAAGATACGAAGAACTTTTCGGATATGCAAATTATTTTTAACAAAATTTTTAGAAAAAGTGCGTCACTGTGTCACCACGATACCTTTTTGCTGCACGTAGTGGTAGAGAGCGCGGTAGAAACGATGACGGCAGAGGGTAGTGCTGTTGCCTACGATGATAAGTTTCATGCGTGCGCGGGTGATGGCTACATTCATGCGGCGCAGGTCGCGGAGGAATCCGATGCTGCCATCGTCGTTGCTGCGTACGAGGCTGATGACAATCACGTCGCGTTCCTGTCCTTGGAAACCGTCGACGGTGCCCACCGTTATGCTTCGGCGGAGGCGGCGGAAATAGTGCTGCAGACGTAGCAGTCGGCGCAGGAGACGTGCTTGTCCGCGGTAGGGGGTGATGATGCCGAAGGTGGTGCGCTCGTTTTCTATTTTTTGTGGGGTGAGCATATCGATGTAGTCGCGCAGGAGGTGTATGACCAGTCGGGCTTCTTGGGCGTTGGTGATGCTGCCGGTATGGGTACGTTTTTCGGATTGGTCGGGGTTGTTGAGGAGGTCATTACCAGGGATCTCGGCGGTGTCGATCCAAGTCAGCGCGGTGTCGAGTGGGGAGATGAGGCGATCGGCCACCTCGGGTGCCGCTTTGAGGAGGCCGTGGTAGAACCATTGTGAGGAGAGCCCCATGATGTCGCGGTTCATGCGGTACTGCGTGGTGAGCAGGCTGACGCTGCGAGGCTGCCGTTCCACCACTTTTTCCATGAGTGTGGAGGTCAAACCGCCGCGCATAGCGTCGATGCTTTTGACTGTAGGTGGCAGCTGCTGGTGGTCGCCGCTCATAATCACGCGGTCGGCGCGGAGTATGGCGGCCCAGCATGCCGGTTCGAGAGCTTGTGCCGCCTCGTCGATGAAGAGTGTTGAGAAATGACGTCGTTGCATCATGCGATGGGCGCTGCCAATGAGGGTGCTACTCACCACGCGGGCGTTGTCGAAGAGGTCGGCGTTGATTTTTATTTCCAGCTCTGTCTCGCGGTGACGCAGTCGGGCTGCGTGGTCGCCTTTAGCGCCTTCGGCGAGTGTTTTTCGGATGTTCCAGAGTTCGTGGTAATCGGGGTGCGCGGAGTATCGACGTTCGTAGCTGCAGTCGAGCATGGTGTCGCTTACGCGGAGCGGGTTGCCAATGCGCAGCACCTCGATGCCACGTCGCATGAGTTGCTCGCTGATCCAGTCGACAGCGGCGTTGCTTGGCGCGCATACTAGAACTTGTGTCTCGCGCTGAAGTGTTTCGATGATGGCCTCGACGAGTGTGGTGGTTTTGCCGGTGCCTGGGGGGCCGTGGACGATGGCTACCTGCTCGGCCGCTACGGCCTTTTGGATGGCGTCGTTTTGGCTGCCGTTGAGCCAAGGGCAAGGGGGTACGATGATGTTGCGGAATGCTGCAGGTCTGTCGCCGAGCAGCACGCTGCGGAGTAGATCAAATCGTTCACCCTCTTTGTGGGCGGCCTCGCTGAGAGCATCCAGCATGACGCGGAAGCTTGTATTGTCGACACCGAGTTGCAGTCCTAGGACATGGTGCTGGCCGTGGGTAACAATGCTTTCCACGCCGCCGTGGGAGGCTGCGCTGAGCACCATTTCGTGGGTGCCCACCCATTCGACGAAATATTGCTGAGCGACCTCTTTTGCCTGGTTGCCTTCGAGGAAGAAGAAAGTTGCCGGTTTACCTGGCTCGAAGTCGAGCTCTACTTCATCGTCGTCTACCTCGTAGTGCACGCGCACTAGGCTCTTGCCCATGGCGTTGCGCCCAGCAGCCTCTACGTTGACGGGGTAGCGGCATGCCGCCTCGCGGATGCCACCTGTGAGAGTAAGGCCTCGACGTGCTAAGCTATCGCGGTAGGCTTCTTGCTCGGCGCGAAGCTCGTAGGACACGAGTTCGCGTTGACGGCTGAAGTATGTTTCCAGGTTGGTCATACTAAAGGAATGAACCCTTATGATCGCTTTTTATTGTGTTAGAATGTTAAAATTAAAGGGCGTTGGGTGTCCGCAGAAAAGGGGGGAGAGGAGTGGGAGCGGATATGGAGCGGATATGGAGCGGACATCATGAAGTGATTGATAATCAATGTTGTATATATATGTTGTGCTGGTAATCAATGAGTTATAGAGGTAAAGGATGTTTGGTTCGATTGGTGTTTTTGTTAAAATTAACATTTTTCATGATGCCTTATGTTCTTTTTCGGGTGGTGTGTGTGGATAACATGGAAATGTTTCGTATTTTTGCAGTATTGAACAAGATGATAGATGAAGTGTAGAATGCTGATAGTGTGTGCGGTGTATGCTATTTTGGTTCGCGAGGCCGCAGAATATACAAAATAACTATTTGATGAGACGTTGTGTCGTCATACTGCTGATGATTGTTTATTCCGGAGTATTGCCGCTTAGGGCCCAGCATCTTGCTGCCCACCGCGGGGATGTGAGGGATGGTTATGATTTCTGGCTATATCGACCTCCTGCCGACAGCTGTGCAGAACGGGGAGCTGGTGTGATTATGGGAGACGAATGCCGGAAGCCTCTTATTCTTTTTCTTCATGGGCGAAGTCTTTGCGGGAGCAATCTTGATAAGGTGCGTCGTTATGGTCCCCTCAATGCATTGGAGATGGGGATGAAAATTGATGCTTATGTTGTGGCGCCGCAGGCACGAGGCAGCTGGGATGCACAGCGACTTATGCGAGTGGTGGATTGGGTGTGTTCGCGTTATCCTATTGACACCCTGCGACTCTACGTTATAGGGATGAGTATGGGAGGCTATGGCACTTTGGACCTTGTAGGCAGCTATCCAGAACGTTTTGCTGCGGCGATGGCTCTTTGTGGCGGCAGCACATTGAAAGATATGTGTTCGCTGAACCAGTTGCCGTTGTGGATACTTCACGGAACGGCCGATCGTGCTGTGCCTGTGTCTGCGTCGCAGCGTGTGGTGGATGCCATGGGGGAGTGCGACAGCACGTCGCGCTTAATATGGACTCCGTTGAAGGGTGCATCGCATGGTGGTTTGGCGCGCATTTTTTATTTGGAGAAGACATATCGTTGGCTCTTTTCTCACAGCCTTGATGACAGTGCGAGAGTTGTGTGTCGCGACGTGGATATCGATCTTGATGATATGAAACGCGATGTCTACCGAGTTGTCCGAGAGGGTGGGGGTGTTGTGATCAGAGAAAAGGAAGAGCCTCGTGTGTCGGAGGTCGGCGGAAAAGCCAGTGATGGCGGCGACATCCACACTGTGCGTCGTGGAGACACTCTTTCGTCGATAGCGCGCCGCTATGGCACCACTGTTGCTGCCTTATGTCGTCTTAACGGTATGGCAGCTACCGCTACACTCCGGATAGGTTGTAGGCTGCGGGTGCGATAGGGTGATAGGGGAGGAAGAATCACCAAAAATGGTGATAATTTTTTCTCAAAAGGGGGAGAAATAACATTTATTTTGTATATTTGCAGCATTACATTTGGGTGTGTGGTATGTTTATCACGCTATATATCAATTGAATAATAAATATTAATCCTAAAAAAGTCACCCTATGACGAAAGTTAAATCTTTAGCCGACCTCAAAGCCATGCGCGAGAAGCTGAAGGCCAACCTTGACATCCGCGAGAAGGCCGAGAATCCAGAGAGTCTCGTCCAGATTAAGGTTGCCATGGGGACCTGTGGTATTGCTGCTGGTGCGAAGCAGGTCATGGAGTACATGATGCAGAAGGCCGACGAACTGAACATCGAAGCCGTCTTTACGCAGACGGGTTGTATGGGCTACTGCAATGCCGAGCCCACTATTGAAGTACGAATGCCTGGCAAAGACCCTGTGGTATTCGGTGGTGTGGATAATAACCGCGCCGAAGAAATTCTCACCAAATATGTCCAGAAGGGCGAGCAGGTGGAAGGTGTTATACCGGTCAGCTACTAAACGATAGACAAGAAAAGAAAGTTTAAAAGGTTGAGAGGATTCCTTGCGTTGAACAGGGCGAAAAGGTAAAAATTGATTGGCCGGTTTCACGATAAAACGAGTCTTCAAAACCCTTAAAACCTAAAAAAGACATGGCAAAATACAAAATGCATATCCTGATCTGCGGTGGTACGGGATGTAAGTCCAGCAACAGCCTCCAGATCATCGAAAATTTTCATAATATCCTTGCAGAGAAAGGTCTGAGCAACGAGGTGCAGGTTATTAAGACCGGTTGCTTTGGTTTCTGCGAGAAGGGTCCCATTGTGAAGGTTATGCCCGACAATACCTTCTACACTCAGGTGAAGCCTGAAGATGTGCGTCGTATTGTTGAGGAGCACATCATCAAAGGCCGCAAGGTGTCCGAGCTTTTATACACCAATCCTGAGACCAAAGAGCACGTGAGTGACTCGAAGCACATGGACTTCTATCGTAAGCAGATACGTATAGCCTTACGTAACTGTGGTTTTATTGATCCTGAGAATATTGAGGAGAGCATTTCGCGCGGCGGCTATGAGGCTTTGGCCAAGTGTCTCACCGAGATGACCCCGCAGCAGGTTATTGACGTAATCACCAAGAGCGGTTTGCGCGGTCGTGGTGGTGCGGGATTCCCCACTGGTGTGAAATGGGGTCTCTGTGCCAAGAACGAGGCTGACCAGAAATACATCATCTGCAATGCTGACGAGGGCGACCCCGGAGCCTTTATGGATCGTAGTATTTTGGAGGGCGACCCCAACAGTATCGTTGAAGCCCTTGCTATTGGAGGTTATGCAATAGGAGCCAGCAAGGGATTGGTGTACATTCGTGCAGAATATCCCCTGGCTATTGACCGTTTGAAGATAGCCATTGAGCAGGCTCGTGAATATGGTCTGCTTGGTGAGGATATCCTCGGTACCGGCTTTAATTTTGACATAGAGTTGCGTTATGGCGCTGGTGCATTTGTGTGCGGCGAGGAGACGGCTCTGATTCATTCTATGGAAGGTCAGCGCGGCGAGCCCACGCTGAAGCCTCCATTCCCCGCTGTGAAGGGTTACATGGGCAAGCCCTCCAACGTGAACAACGTGGAGACTTTGGCAAATATTCCCATCATTATTACCAAGGGAGCAGACTGGTTCCGCACCATTGGTACCGAGAAATCGCCGGGAACCAAGGTGTTTGCTCTTGCCGGACAGATCAACAATGTGGGTCTTATCGAGGTGCCGATGGGTATCACCCTGAGAGAGATTATCTTTGAGATTGGTGGTGGTATCAAAGATGGCCGACAGTTCAAGGCCGTCCAGACCGGTGGTCCTTCCGGTGGCTGCCTCACTGCCAAGCATCTGGACACCGCCATTGACTACGACAGTCTTGTGGCTGCCGGCTCGATGATGGGTAGCGGTGGTATGGTGGTTATGGATGAGACCTCCTGTATGCCTGCTATTGCCACGTTCTATCTTGAGTTCACCTGCGAGGAGAGTTGCGGTAAGTGCACGCCCTGCCGTATTGGTAATAAGCGTATGTGTGAGATGCTTGAGAAGATCACCAGTGGTCGTGGCACCATGGAGGACCTCTATGCTTTGCGAGACCTCGCTGCCGTCATCAAGGACAGCGCGCTCTGCGGTCTTGGACAGACCTCGCCGAACCCCGTACTCAGCACCATGGATAACTTCTGGGACGAGTATGTGGAGCATGTGGTTGACAAGAAATGCCGTGCAGGTGTCTGCAAGAAGCTCATGAAGTATGTCATTGATCCCGAGAAGTGTATTGGTTGCGGCAAGTGCGCCAAGAACTGCCCTGCCGAGACCATCACCCGTACCGACTATGTGGCTCCCGGTCACAAGTTGGCCTCCATGGTTATTGGTCAGGATAAGTGCGTCAAGTGTGGAGCCTGTATCACTAACTGTAAGTTTGGTGCCATCTCGGTGAAATAAAGAAAGACCTAAAAAACTAAAGAAGCAATGATTAACGTAACAATAGATAATAAAGCGATCCAGGTTCCCGAGGGTACCACCATTTTGAAGGCAGCCCGCATGGCTGGTATCGATATTCCGACGCTCTGCTATTTTGAGCTTGATGGGATGAATTATGAGAACAAGCCCGGCGGATGCCGTGTCTGCATGGTTGAGGTCACTAAGGACTTCAACGGCAAGCCCCGCCGCAACCTGGCCCCCGCCTGTGCCACTGACTGCGTGGAAGGTATGGAGGTCCTCACCGCTTCGCCCCGCGCCCTCAACGCCCGCAAGACTGTCCTCGAGCTGATCCTCAGCGACCACCCGAACGACTGTCTCCAGTGCGAGAAGAGTGGCGACTGCGAACTCCAGAGCCTCGCTGCCAAGATGGGCATCCGCGAGATTCCCTTCAAAGGCGAGCAGAGCCACTATGAGAAGGACACCACCCTCAGCGTCTACCGCGATATGGACAAGTGCGTCTACTGCCGTCGCTGCGAGACCATGTGCAACAAGTTCCAGAGCGTGGGCGCCCTGAGCGGCGTCAACCGCGGCTTCCCCTCGGTGGTGGCTCCCGCC
>CACZRR010000001.1 GCA_902783595.1 uncultured Bacteroidota bacterium | reverse complement strand
TGGCCGCTCTTGGCGTTGGTGGTCATACGGAGAATGTCGCGGCGCACCTGCGTCGCAATCTGCTGGAGTTCTGCTGTTGTTTTCATTATTGTTGTATTTTTATCATTTCTTCAGTTTAAAGACATATTGCCGCGAGTTCTGGTCGACGGCGAAGAGCTCGTCGCCGTGACGTGTAACGCTGACGGTCAGCGTGTTCTCGTCCCAGTCGTGGATGGTACCGCTACCACGATCGCCGCGCATGGTGACATGGCCCCACACGCGCCCCTGCGCGCCGTCGGTCTCCACATAGATGGTCTCGGTGGTCACCTTCTTGGCTTTGGGGACTGAAGTGCGGGGGACAGTAGCTTGTTCCGAGGCTTCTCGCACCTTACGGTCGAAGTATTCTTCGCTACTCTCGCGACTGGTGGTGGGTTCGTCGGATTCCACTTCCAAGGCGACGGTGTCCGTAAAGCCACCGAAAGTCACAGTGATGGGTTGCGAACTGTCGGTCTTGTGACCACATCCTGTAGCCATAAGACCACAGAGTGCCATCAAGATAAGGGGATTGTTATGTTTCATGGTGGTTACGTTTAGTAATTCCAAATATTCCAGTTGACGGTCGATTCAACCTCTTCGGGTAGCGATGGGAAGAGGTCTCGGCCGATGATGCTCTCTACACTGTCTACACTTATACTGTAGCGTTTGGGAGATAGTGTCTGATTGCCGTTTTCTACGATGAAGGCCACCGTCTGCATCCCCTCGCTGCTCTCCACCGCCAAGGCTTTGAAGAAGAGGTCTGGCACCTGCACTCCCTGTCCTATGTTACCATGAGTATGATCTGTGTAGATGGGCCCACACACTACGCTCACTGCCCCATAACGGGTGGCGACGCGACGGGTCAATTCCTCAATCTTGCGCCAGGCACTGCTGTTCATGGTATGGCTCTGGGGACAGATATTGGTGAAATAGTAGCTCTCTTCGAGAGCCTGCTCCGACCATTTCATATCGGCTCGTGGCGCCATGTGACCTTTGTCCCATCCCGTGTTGCGGTAGTCCTCTCGTGTGGCTTTGGGGTCGGATACATCGGGGTCTCGACTGAAGGAGTACTTGCCTTCGCACGCCCCCTCCACTTCGGCGGCGGTTAGCTCCCATGCCACCCAATAGGGACACAAGGTGGTGTGATTATATGAGGCTGTGTAGCCAATGTGGCGCACGATGTCCTCATCCTCGCCATAAGCAGGTATCTCCAAGTCTTCCGTGTGACTCTTCGGCGCTGAGGTAACGATGCCGGTATCAACGGGCATCTCGGACCGTAGGGTGCAGGTGGCCGTCAGCAGGGGGAGTATGAACAGGAACAGTCGCACAGCGGCGTATCTTTTATAGTTCTACCTCGTCGCGCAAGGCGGGAATGGTGATGTTGCGCCAGCCGTCAGCGGCAAGCGTATCTCTGAAATGCCGCTGCGTCTCGGCCTCGCCATGGACAATGAAGAGTCCTTTCACCTTTTTCTTGTCAATGCAGCCAATGTAGCGCATCATCTCGCGGTAGTCAGCATGACCTGAGAGGGAATCAATACGGCGCAGCTCGGCACGCACTTTGTGACGCTGACCAAAGATACTCACCTCCTGGTCCCCACGCATGATTTTGGCACCGAGGGTGGAGGGCTCGCAGTAGCCTACACAAAGAATGGTGGTGGCAGGATTCTCAATATGGTTGGCCAGGTGGTGCTTCACACGTCCTGCCTCCATCATGCCGCTGGCGGCAATAATGACACAGGGTTTATGACGAATGTTGAGCTGCTTGCTCTCCATGACGCTCTGTATATAGTGCAAACGCTCGAAACCAAAGGGATCGGGGTCTGTCTGACAATATTCGGCGATGGCACTGTTGAAGCATTCACTATGCAGTCTCATGATATTGGTGGCACTGATGGAGAGAGGACTGTCAACGAACACGTCAATGTCGGGAAGCAGTTTGGCATGCTCCAAACGGTCGAGAGCATAGATGATCTCTTGTGCCCTGCCTATGGCAAAACTCGGAATAATCAATTTGCCTTTCTTCTTGGTGCAGGTGTCGAGCACAGCCATCAGCAACTCCTGCTCAGCATTCTGGAGACTCTCATGCAGACGGTCGCCATAGGTACTCTCCATGATGAGGTAGTCTACCTGAGGGAAGGGCTCGGGGTCCTTGAGTATCTGTTTGTCATAGCGACCAATGTCGCCAGTGAAACCTAAACGTATCTTACGACGCCCGTCTTTGATTTCAAGGTACACCATGGCCGAACCAAGGATGTGGCCGGCATCAAAAAACTCAACGGTAACCTCGCCTTCAATATTGAATTTTTTGTGGTAAGGCACACTGATGAAACAACTCATGCAGGCCCGTGCATCCTGCTCGTCATAGATGGGCTCTACAGGATCTAAACCCTGCATTTTACGCTTCTTGTTGAAGGTCTGTGTATCTTGCTCCTGGATGCGCCCGGCATCGGCAAGCATGATGGCACAGAGGTCGCGAGTGGCGGGGGTGCATAGCACCGTACCGCGAAAGCCATTCTTGTAGATATAGGGTATGAGGCCGCTATGGTCGATATGGGCATGACTGAGTACCAGATAGTCAATCTCCTCGGGGTCAAAACCTAAGTCTCGGTTCATGGCATCTGTCTCTAGACCTTTACCCTGGTACATGCCGCAGTCAAGTAGTATCTTCAGCCCACTCTTGGTGGTGATAAGGTGTTTGCTGCCTGTCACTTCACGGGCGGCGCCATTGAATTGCAGTTTCATATTGTTTGTGGGTTGCGTTGTTCTATTGTATGATGATGCGGCGGGCTGCGCCATTATCCAGTTGTAGGAGGTAAGCACCGGGGCTCTCTACTTGTAGTGTGGTGGCAGCACTGCCAACGGGCATGGTGAGCAATCGCCGTCCAGTGATGTCGTAAAGCGACAAGGTGCCTCTATGGGGAGCATCTACGACGATGGTCTTCCCTCGCACAGTAGCATGCCACGAGGGCTGCGCAGGACTCCCTGTCCCGGCGGTTTCGAAAGTGGCGACATAGACGGCGTTGCCATCTACGACGATGTGCCTGGGATTGTCAACGTTGCCGTCGCTCCAAGACAGGAAATGGTATCCTTCAAAGGGTAGGGCTCCTATCTCAACCTCGCAACCAATGGGGAGCACGGAGTTTCCTATACCTATCCCCGCGGTTTGGTTGGCACTGAGTACCTGGATGGTGGCAGACATTGGCATCACAGTGTCGCGAATACGTACGGTATCGTAGATATGCACGATGGCAACCACGGTATCGCGGCCGGCGGCAACGGTATCATGCTCGGTGACAATGGCGTATACGGTATCGTGGCGGTAGGTATAAAAGAAGGCCGTGAAGGTAGCGCTCTCCGATACGGTGATGATCTTGGTGGCGGTGGTGTCGCCGTCATTCCAACAGGCAAGGAAACATCCTTCTTTGGGGGTCGCCTGTAGGGCTATAAGGCTGCCGATGGCATAAGTGCCGCCTCCAGCCACGCTACCACAGCAGGTGTCGTTGCTATGCAGAGTAATGGTGGCCTCTGGCACCTCGCACATAAGGTCGCCAAAGGTGCTCCAGGGCTCAACGTCGCTATATAGCGACATAGCGTCACAGGGCACATGTAACGTGGTGCCGCTAAGATCGCAGTTGTAGAAGGCGTATTGCGCATCGGGAGGGGTGGGGGTGGAAAGGTAGAGGTCGGCAAGGTTACCGCAACCTCTGAATGCCTGGCTGCCGATGGTGGTAATCGAAGAGGGTAGATGCAATGTGCTCAACGTGCTGCATCCATAAAAAGCACTCGCCCCTATGACGGTAACTCCGTTGGACAGCGTGATGGAGGTAAGAGCGTTGCAGTTATAGAGGGCGTGATTACCAATCTCAATCACCGAATATTGGCGTCCATCAAAGGATACCGTGGCAGGGATGGTCAGCACCCCTGTAGGCATGGTGTACCCCATCCAAGCTTGCGTAGGAGTAGCGTTGGCATTGGGGAAGGTAAGCTTTACACCTCCCTCGATGCTGTCAAAATAGAGCGTCTGACCATCTGCCGACAATGCCGTAAAGTCATAAGCCTTTGCGACAAATGATAACAGCAACATTATCAATAGTATACTTTGCCTCATTTCATCTCTTTTAACGCATGTATTTTATTATTATTGTGTTCTATAATAAAAAGTGCTGCGGGCGATCATCATTCGATGACCGCCCGCAGGCACAGGAAGATCTCAAGCCTTTATTCGGCGCGGAAAGCGGCGAGATCGGCTTCGGTGAAGTGCATCACATAGTAACTCTTGGCACAGACATCTTCCTCGGTCATGCGGACGTAGACGTTGGCGCTCTTCTCAAAGAGCTCGGGGGCGCGGCTGGCATCGTCGATGATGAGGAGCGACATGATGATTTCACAGGTCATGTCATAGAGACGGCGTGCGAGGAAGTCGTGAACTTCCTGGTTGTTGGCGTCGTTGACGTAGGCAACGGCTTTCTCGTAAAGATCGATGAGCGGAGCCACACGGTTCTTGAGTTCGCAGTCGGGCGTCTTAGCCATCATGTCGCGCATCACCTGCAGGTAGGTACCGTTGGTGATATAGCGCACAGCGGCGACGACCTGGAGCTGTGTGGTGCCCTCATAGATGGAGAAGATGCGGGCGTCACGGTAGAGACGCTGGCTCTTGTATTCCATGATGAAGCCCGAGCCACCGTGGATACTGATGGCATCGTAGGCGTTCTGGTTGGCATATTCCGAGTTCATGCCCTTGGCAATGGGAGTGAAGGCGTCAGCCAGACGGTTGTACATCTTCATCTCGGTGCGCTCTTCGGGGGTGAGCTTGCGGTCACGGGCAATGTCCTCGAGGCATTTGTAGAGGTCGACGTAGCGGGCGGTCTGGTAGAGCAGGCTGCGGCCGGCATCGAGTTTGGCTTTCATGCGGGAGAGCATGTCATAAACGGCGGGGAAGTTGATGATCTTCTCACCAAATTGGGCGCGTTCGCGGGCGTAGGCAAGGCCTTCGTTATAGGCTTCCTGACTCAATCCAACGCTCTGGGCAGCAATGCCGAGGCGGGCACCGTTCATCAGGGCCATGACGTATTTGATGAGGCCCATCTTGCGGTCGCCGCAGAGCTCTGCTTTGGCATTCTTGTAGGTGAGCTCGCAGGTGGGACTACCATGAATGCCAAGTTTGTGCTCGATGTGGCGCACATCGACGCCACCGTTGCGCTTGTCATAGATGAACATCGACAGGCCGCGGCCGTCCTTGGTGCCCTCTTCGCTGCGGGCGAGGACGAGGTGGATGTCGGAGTCGCCGTTGGTGATAAATCTCTTCACACCGTTTAAACGCCAGCAGTTCTCTTTCTCGTCGAAGGTGGCCTTGAGCATCACGCGCTGCAGGTCGCTGCCGGCATCGGGCTCGGTGAGGTCCATGCTCATGGTCTCGCCGGCGCAGATGCGCGGGATATATTTCTGGCGCTGCTCCTCGCTGCCGAACTCATAGAGGGTGTCGATGCAGCTCTGGAGGCTCCAGATGTTCTGGAAGCCGGCATCGGCGGCAGCGACAAGTTCGCTGGCCATCGAGAAGACCACATTGGGAAGGTTCAATCCGCCATAGCGACGCGGCATACTCACGCCGTAGAGGCCCGCTTTGCGCGTCTGCTCCAGGTTCTCGACAGTCTTCGAGGCATAGATCATGCGGTTGTTCTCCAGATGGGGACCCTCGAGGTCGACGCTCTCGGAGTTGACGGCAAGGGTGTTGGCGGCTACGTCACCGGTAATCTCCAACACGCGGCGGTAGTTCTCCATCGCGTCGTCAAAGTCCACGGGGGCGTAGTCAATGCCTTTCTGGGCGTCTTCGTAATTCTTTTCTCTCAAATCAACGAGATGCTTCATCTCAGGGTGGCTGAGGTGGAACGCAATCTCAGGATGGTCGGTATAGTAATTAGCCATTTTCTTTTGTAATTTGAGAAGTTAAAGAAGTTAAGAAGTTAAAGAAGTTAAGCCAATAGATATGCTATAGTTTGTTACCAAAATTGTTGTCAACTACGCCTTTGCAGTAAGCGTTGAGTGTCTTGCTGCATTCCTCGATGGATATAGCCAAAAGCTCGTAGTCGTTCTCATTGATATAGCCGAGGTCCTTGGAAAGGATAATATAATATCTGCATTCTTCTAGACTTCCCTGGGCTATGTTGTAGAAACGCAACTTGTCCGCTCTACTTATTTTTTTGTACCCTTCAGCAATATTGGCCGGTATAGATACGGCTGCACGCTGGAACTGCGAACACAAGCCAAACTTCTCGAAATCAGGGTAAGTCTTAGTTGCCCTATATACAAGAAGTACAAACTGATGCGCCTTCTGCCATGCGACAATATTCTGAAATTGATTCGTCATAACTAATGGCTTAACTTCTTCAACTTCTTAACTTCTTTAACTTCAGGTTTTACTTACTATTTTGCTTATAATATTTCACAAGTTTCGGTACCACTTCCTCGACGGTGCCGGTGATGACGTAGTCGGCAATTTTGTTGATGGGGGCGTCGGGATCGCTATTGATGCTGATGATGATGCCCGAGTCCTGCATACCGGCAATGTGTTGAATCTGGCCGGAGATGCCGCAGGCAATGTACACCTTGGGGTGCACGGTGACGCCCGTCTGGCCAATCTGACGGTCGTTGTCAATCCAGCCAGCGTCGACGGCAGCTCGCGAGCCACCCACCTCGCCGTGGAGCACCTTGGCAAGCTCAAAGAGCATCTCAAAACCCTCTTTCGAGCCTACACCGTAGCCACCACTGACCACAATGGGTGCTCCCTTTAGGTTGTGCTTGGCAGCCTCCACATGATGGTCCAGCACCTTCACCACGAAGGCCTCGGGACTCACATATTTGCTCACCTCGGGGTATACAACGTCTTTCTTGCAACTTCCATCGTAGAGGGCTTTCTGCATGACACCACTGCGAACGGTGGCCATCTGCGGACGGTTGTCAGGGTTGACGATGGTGGCCACGATGTTGCCACCAAAGGCAGGACGAATCTGGTAGAGCAGGTTGTCATAATGATTGCCAGTCTTCTTGTCGTCATAAGGGCCTATCTCCAACTGTGTGCAGTCGGCGGTAAGGCCGCTGGTGAGGCTGCTACTCACGCGGGGACCCAAGTCGCGACCGATGACAGTGGCACCCATCAGGCAAATCTGAGGCTGCTCCTCTTTGAAGAGGTTCACCACGATGTCGGTATGGGGCGCCGAGGTGTAGGGGAACAACTCGGGGGCGTCGAAGACGAAAAGTTTGTCGACACCGTAGGGTAGCACCTGATCTTCCACTTTACCTTTGATGCCGGTACCTATGGCGATGGCGTGGAGCTCCACACCTAACTCATTGGCCAGCTTGCGTCCCTTGGTCAACAACTCCTGGGAAACTTCTCTAACCTCGGTTCCCTCAATCTCAATATATACGAATACGTTATTCATAGTTAGCCAATGATTTTTTCGTTCAACAATTCCTTAATCAGTCCCTCCACGTCGGCATCGCTACCGCTAAGGGTTTTGCTCTCTTTGGCTTGGAAAGCGATGCTCTGCACCTCTTTCACCTTGGTGGGACTGCCACTGAGACCGCACTGCTGCGGGTCGCCATCCACATCGGCAACGCTCCACTGTGTGAGGTTCAGATACGGGCGTTCTTCGCGCAGACCTTTGCGCGTGTCCTCGGGAGCTACCTCCAGCGGGCAGGCTGCATACTTGTATTTCATGACGCGTTTGGCGTTGGCAGGACGGCATTCAGCAGCCGAACCGTTCACCGTCACCACCAAAGGTAACGGGGCCTCCACCACCTCTACACCGCCATCGATAAGGCGACGAATGGTGGCTTTGCCATTCTCAATTTTGAGAATTTCCTCGGCATAGGTCACTTGGTTGAGACCCAACTTTTGGGCCACCTGGGGACCCACCTGAGCAGTGTCTCCATCAATGGCCTGGCGACCACCAATGACGAGATCTACACCACCAATCTTCTTAATGGCGGTGGCCAAAGCGTAACTCGTGGCCAAGGTGTCGGCACCGGCAAAGAGCCGGTCGGTGAGCAACCAACCCGTATCGGCACCACGGAACATTCCTTCACGAATAACCTCGCCGGCACGCGGCGGCCCCATCGTGAGAATGCCCACAAAGGTGTCGGCATCCTGCTCTTTGAGGCGTAACGCCTGCTCCAATGCATTCAGGTCTTCGGGATTAAAAATGGCAGGCAGGGCAGCACGGTTCACCGTACCCTCGGCTGTCATGGCATCCTTGCCAACGTTGCGAGTGTCAGGCACTTGCTTGGCAAGTACAACGATTTTCAAACTCATATATTTCGGTATTTATAAAGTGCAAAAATACAACTTTTTTTGTTTTCTTAACAAAAAAGTTCGGTACGGGTTTCCCCTCCCCTCCACTTTTCTGCGCCGGTAGTGGCATCACAAACGTTGGGTGGCTATGTAGTCAAGCACCTTCTTTTTGTCACTGCTGAACGTGAGTATATCGGTGGTTTTGTAGTAGTTGGTAGGATCAATGCAATAGGGGTATGCATATTTCAGGAATTCAACCTGTGTAGAGGAGTAATCAATGGTCTCGGCCAGACGAGCAATCTGCGCCGCGGTAAGGTGGGAGGAGGCCACAATCACTTTCCCCAGGGCTAATTTGTCACTGTCGAACGACTGGTCGTTCATCCGCGCTACCATGCCCGCTACCTCGTAATCGCTGGCGGGTCTCGGCTTATCAGCGTGTGGCATGGCATGGCCTTTGTCGTGGGGCCCTTCATGGCGCGGCTCAGGATTGGCGACGGGACGGTAGAGGTCGGGGTTATGATCGGCGAGATTGTGCGAGGGCGTGTAGAGTGATAAGGTCTCTGTGCGGGGGTCATAGGTGACGTTAATGGTGATGCGCGGGTCTCGCGGCACGATATGCAACACGGCGGCTTTCTGAACAGGACGTCGCAGCACGACAACTACCTCATGCGTCTCTTCGCTGAGGTCCTCAAGGGCTACCTGGCTTTGCGGCATGCGGTTGACGATGTCGCCATCGAGAAAAACGGTGTACGACTCACCATAGGCCGCTTCAAAACGCAGGCTGTGGTGTGTGCTGTGAGGTCCGTGGTGGCGTGCTCCGGGTTGAGCAGCGGCGTTAATGCCGAGGAGAGTGGCCAGGAGGCAAAGAAGGAGGCTATGTTTCATGGTGCTATGGTATGATGGTTTGTTGTTCGGTTATCGGAGTAGGACATATATCCTGCCGGCAGTCTCGAAGGTGGATAATGGTGTGGCGAGGAGGGGGATACCCTCTTTGTCGCTCTGCTCTATGGCGTCGGCGTCGGGAGCGTGACCCCCGTCAACGATGATGCAGGAAAGCCCTTTCAACGAGGCAACGGCAACGATGGTTTTGTGCGTGTGCAGGGTGATCCACACATCGCCCATCGGCGCCCCCGCCACAACGTCGCTGAGAAGGTCGCTGACGTAGCAGCCTCCAACCTCTCGATCCAGACCGTCGGCACCGCCCAGCACTTTGAGACCCAGCCGTTCCACCAATTCTTTGACTTTCATTTCTTCTGTCTTTTGGAGACGTTTTGAAGATGCAAAATTACACATTTTTTCCCAATATGCAAAAATAAGAGAGGCGCCCGATCGGGCGCCTCTCTTATCGTATGTGATGGAGTGTTACTTTTTCACCACTTTCATCACCGTACCTTCGACACGGAGTATGTAGACTCCGGCGTTAAGGTGGGCAAGGCTGATGGCGTTGGTGCCTTCGTGGAGGTTGAAGGCGGCCATGCTGCGACCGTTGAGGTCGTAGAGCTCAGCCTTGACGGGACGGTTGATGCTGACATTGACAACATCGGTGGTGGGGTTGGGCCAGAGAGCCTCGATGGCAACCTTCACATCGTCGATACCCACGGTG